>DAIQPV010000149.1:0-7535 GCA_036787145.1 Rhodospirillales bacterium | reverse complement strand
CCGGGAAGGAATCAGCGCTTGGAGAACTGGAAGCTGCGGCGGGCCTTGGCGCGGCCGTACTTCTTGCGTTCGACGACACGCGGGTCCCGGGTGAGGAAGCCACCGCTTTTCAAGGCACCACGCAGCTCAGGCTCGAACCGGGTCAGAGCACGGCTGATGCCATGGCGCAGCGCGCCGGCCTGACCCGATAAACCCCCTCCGCTGACGGTGCACATGACGTCGTACTGATCCGCCCGCCCGGCGACGACAAACGGCTGGTTGATCACCATGCGCAGCGTCGGTCGCGCAAAGAAAACGCCGACATCCCGGCCATTGACCTTGATCTCGCCGCGTCCAGGCTTGATCCACACGCGCGCGACGGCGTTCTTGCGCTTGCCGGTGGCATACGCGCGGCCGTACCGGTCAAGTTGCGGCTGCGCGGGCACTGCCTCCGCCAGCGGCGTCGCGATCTGATCAAGATCCTGAAGGGAAGAAATCGTCTCGGCCATGCGAAGTCTCTACCGCTTGTTCTTGGAGTTGAAAGACGCAATGTCGAGAGGCTGCGGCTGCTGCGCCGTGTGCGGGTGCTCGGGCCCCTTATAAACCTTCAGCTTCTTCATCACTGCCCGACCCAGCGGCCCCCGCGGCACCATCCGCTCGACGGCTTTCTCGATCGCCCGCTCGGGAAAGCGGCCATCAAGAATCTGCGCCATCGTCCGCTGCTTAATGCCACCCGGATGGCCGGTATGCCAGTAGAAAACCTTGTCCTGCCGCTTTTTGCCGGTCAGTGCCACCTTCTCGGCGTTCACGACGATGATATTGTCGCCGCAATCGACATGAGGCGTAAACATCGGCTTATGCTTGCCGCGAAGCCGCATTGCGACGATCGACGCCAGGCGACCGAGAACGCAGCCTTCGGCATCGATGACGAACCAGCCGCGGGTCACATCCGCCGGTCGCGCGGAATACGTCTTCATCATCATTCCCCGGATTCAAATACGCGGCGCGCAGCCAAAAGCCTCATTGGCCGCTGCACCATTTGCGAAGCCGTTGACATAGGCCACGCCATCCCCCCCTGTCAACCTCGACGTCCGGCCGGGAATGCCTCAGTGTCGAAAACGCGCTTGATCCCGGTAGCGCTGGTTTGCGCACATTGAAAGCAGACGCGCATGGTGGCATTTGAGCGAGAATGAGCAGACATGCCGAGTGGGAAAGCAAAAGGTACCGCGTGCAGTCGAACCCCACGATTTTGGACGCATCGGAGGAAGCTATTCGGCTTGCGCGTGGCCGCAGACGATGGTTCGTGCGTCTGTTATCCTTCGTCCATGTGGCGATTAGCCTGCGCGAGTAGAATGTTTGATCGCTCTCTGACAAAGGCGTCATAGTCGTCGTCGAACAAGCTGAGTGGGCATAATGCTGTCTGCATAATAGAACACAATTTTAACTCGTCACTTACACACAAGTTTCTGTATTGACTCGGCGGTTTTTTGCTGATTCGACGGTTATCGACACCGCTTATCACTGCAAAATTGGCAAGACAATTGATGCTATCTTCCTGCACTCCGCGATCTTTTAAAAACGCCTTCGGAAAAAGATGATGAAACTCGCCACGATTGTACTTCTGAAGGACGCGATCCACGTCAACCTCAGCGCCACTCAATAGAGATCGCGGACTAGCGTTAACGAGCATGAGAATGAATGCTCTCGTCGTCGCAGAGGACAATTTAAAAACGTTCTGGTGAAAAAACTCTTCCGTAACATCAACAGATATATCGTCCAGATTTGACGCCTTACCTTCCTTGATGTTCTTGAATGCGTTTATATCGCGTTGAGTAGTCTTTTTTGGCTGACTATTGTATCTCTTACTAAAGCATGAACGCCAGAACCACCTCTTTTTAAGCTGGTGGGTCGCTGAACTGTATGTGACATCTTTTCCATCAGGTTCAGCACGCGTAGGTCAGAATAGCCGCAGGCGTATTCTGACGCATGTCGTTGTGAGGCGGGAACACATTCGTCGGATTCCGCTTCGCTTCAATCCGACCTACGACTACTGCGTCCTACGATGTCGGAGTGAATCGGCAAGTGGGACTCTATAGCGTCGCGAGCGGACGGAAGCCTTGATGCTCGGGGGTGTCGGCCGGGCGGATCGTGAGGTTCGTCACGTGGGCCGCCGGGGGGCCCTCCCGACAGGCCAGCACCATGGCGTCCACCACCGCCTCGGGCCCGGCGAACAGGGCTTCGACCGAGCCGTCGGAGCGGTTGCGCACCCAGCCGGACAATCCACGCCGGATGGCCTCCTGCACCGTCCATCCCCGATACCAGACACCTTGAACACGGCCCTCGATTCGCACCAGGACGGCGCGCCCCTCGGCTTCACTCATCACCCCACCCCTCGCCGCTCCGTTGCCACGGCAATGCCTGAAGCGACAGCGGCGGGCCTGGACGCCGCCGCGCTTGCTCCGGCCTCGCCAGCCAGACGCAGGAACAGTGCTGCCGAGCGAATGTCGTCGGTGATTTCCGAACGTCGGGCTTCCGCCTCGGCATCGACCCCCCAGCGGCTCGCCTGCCACTGTTCGTCGAGCAGCGCCGCCACGATCGCGGCCTCCACATCAAGACGGCCCTGCAGCAGGGCGAGACTAATCACCAGCGACCCGGTCGCCGGCACCGTCGTCGCTAGTGCCGTCAGCTCCCGGTCGGAGGTCGCCTCGACCAGCGCCCGCAGAACCGCCACGACCGGCGCCGGCTGAGCGAGGGGCAGAATCCCAGTGGAGACGGTCAATCGGGCGCCGTGAACCGCCGTCAGCCACTCGACCAGCGGCTGCCAAAGCTCGGTCTGGAGTGCGACCAGATCCATCGGTTCCGCCGCCCGATAGCAGATCATGTCGCTGCCGGCATACTCCATCAAAGCGCCGATGACCGCCGACCGCTGCGGCCCGATGCGATCGAGTGCCGTGGCAGCGAGCCTGGTCAGCGGCATCGTTTCCGGGCGCAGCGTCTCGCCCTGCGCCAGCCATTCGTTCGCCACCGCTGCCGCCAGCGCCGCGGTCGGGAGGGTCAGCAGCGCGCCGGCCGGCGTCCGGATCGGCCGGTTGCCCAGGAGGACGGAGAAGCCGCCGTCCTCGGGCGCCACGGCGACATGACGGAAGAACCGCTTCGCCTGGCGCTGCATCAGCGCGCTGCCCGCGACCGGCCGATGGAAGGCGATGACCTCACCCGATGGCCTTGACGTTGATGGTCTTCGCCGGCGCCGGCTGTGCCTTCGGCAGCTTCAGCCGCAGCACGCCATCGGTCAGTTCCGCCTCGATCCTCTCTGCGTCGATCGCCTCGGAGAGCGTGAACGAGCGCTCGTAGCCCCCGTCGCGGTATTCGGCATGGGTGAGCGAATACCCAGGCGGCGGCTGCAAGCGGGATCTTCCGGAGACGGTCAGGACCCGCTTTTCCAGCGTCACCCCGAGAGACTCGCCATCGACGCCGGGCAGCTCGAGGGACAGGAACAACGCGTCCTTGTTCTCGAAGATGTCCGCAACGGGGACGAAGACCGGTGCGTTGCGCGTGCTTTCCGCACCGCGCTGATGGGCGGCGTGCGACTCGCCAGACATATCGGCCATGCAGTCCTCCTCGCTCAGGATTTGGCGGTGATGTTGATTTTCCGTGGCTTGTCGCTCTCCGGACGGGGAAGTTCGACCGTCAGCACGCCATTGTGGACCGACGCCCTGACCTTTTCCGCATCGACCGCATAGGGCAGCTCAATGACACGCGAGAACGGCCCGTAGTTGCGTTCGCGCCGATGCCAGCTTGTCTCGCCGCCCGGCGCCTCGGGCGAGCGAGTGCCCTTCAGCGTCAGTGTGTTCTGATGCACGGTGAGGTCCACAGCATCCAGCTTCACCCCCGGAATCTCGGCGGTGATGATGACCCCATCGGGCCCGCGCCAGACGTTCATCGGTGGAAACTCGGCCGCCGGCGTCCACCGCTGGTCCCCGAAAGCCCGATTGATCTCGTCCTGAATGCGGCGGAGCGTCGCCAGGGGTTCTCCCCACAGGTCGGCTCCCGGAGCATATCTGACCATTCATATCCTCCTCAAGTTCGCGTGCTGCCTTGGCAGCCTTATCCGCGCCGAACCGCCTCTGACCCTCAATTTCGTCCGGCGCCGCGGCAGATGTATGGGCGCCGGATCGGGCGCTCAACCCCTGGGAGAACGCGGCCTGGAAAGATGCGCTTGGGCCCGCCGTGTCGATTGAGACGGCTTTCTTGCAGGAGCCGATCGTTTTGCCGGGCGCTCGTCATCAGGAAAGTCAGCGCCGGCAAGCTTCTCAGAAAAACCGAAGAAGCGGAACGTGTCGCGGAGGTGAGGCGGCAGCGGCGCGGTCACTTGCGTCTCTCCGCCGCCAGGGTTGGGAAAGCGCACCGTGCGGGCATGAAGGTGAAGCCGCCGGGCCTCGCCGTCCTCGTGGGCAAGGGCAATGGCGCCGCCGTACTTGCCGTCCCCCAGGATGGGCGTCCCCAGTTCGACGCAATGCGCGCGCAGCTGGTGTGTCCGTCCCGTCCACGGCCGCAGTTCCAGCCAGGCGGCGCGACGACCGGCGCGCTCGACGACACGGTAGTCGGTGACCGCTTCCTGCCCCTCGTTGTCCGCACCCACCCGCTCGCCGCCGACACCAAAGCGCTTGGACAGCGGCCGATCGACGCGGCCCTGTTGCGCTGCGGGCGAGCCCACGACGACAGCCCAGTACAGCTTTCGCACCCGTCCGTCATGGAAGGCGCGCGCGAGGAATGCCGCCGCATTGGCAGAGCGGGCGAGCAGCAGCACCCCCGTCGTGTCCTTGTCGAGCCGGTGCACCAGCCGTGGCCGCTCGCCGTCGAAGCGCAGGGCATCCAGCATGCCGTCAAGATGCACCGCGGTTTTCGATCCACCCTGCACCGCGAGGCCGGCCGGCTTATCGAAGACGATGACCTGCGCATCCCGGTAGAGCACCCGCGCCCGCAGGTCTTCGATTTCGTCGGCTGTCAGGGAATGTCCGGCAGGCGCAACACCGTCGGGCGCACTCTGAACGGCCGGGGGCACCCGGACCACCTGACCCGCCGCCAGGCGTGCGCCGGCCTTGACCCGATGCCCATCGACACGCACCTGACCGGTGCGCAGCAGCCGCTCCAGCATGCCGTGCGCCACCCCCGGCCACCGCCGCCTGAACCAGCGGTCGAGCCGCAGCCCTTCCTCGTCCACGGCGACCACGACCGACGCCGCCCGGCTCTCCTCGCGGCCGGCGGTCGCGTCCAGGTCTGGCTGGGCGGGAGAACGCAGGTCGGGCAACTGCGGATCAGTGGTCATTCGTGGCCCCTGCGTTCGCGCAGCTTGCTCCAGTAGTTCAACCGCGCGGCGACCTCGCGTTCGAAGCCACGTTCGCTCGGATGATAAAGCTGCTGCCGCTCGATCCCGTCCGGAAAGTAGTTCTGCCCGGAAAAGGCGTCCGGCGCATTGTGATCGTACTCGTATCCCGCGCCATAGCCGAGGTCCTTCATCAGGCGCGTCGGCGCGTTCAGGATATGCTTCGGCGGCATCAGCGAACCGGTCTCGCGGGCCAACCGCCGCGCGGCTCCCTGGGCCTTGTAAGCGGCGTTCGACTTCGGCGCCGTCGCCAGGAAGATCACGCACTGCACGAGCGCCAGTTCTCCCTCGGGGGACCCCAAACGTTCATACGCTTCCCAGGCCGCCAGCGTCTGCACCAGCGCCTGCGGGTCCGCCAGACCCACGTCTTCCACCGAAAAGCGCACCAGGCGCCGCGCGATGTAGCGGGGATCCTCGCCCCCCTCGATCATCCGCGCCAGCCAGTAGAGCGCGGCATCCGTATCGGAGCCGCGGAGCGCCTTGTGCAGCGCGCTGATCAGGTTGTAGTGACCCTCTTGCGCCTTGTCATAGAGCGGCATCCGGCGTTGGACGATCGCGGAAAGCGCCGCTGTATCCAGCGGCGCTTCGTCGGGAAGTTCGGCCAGCGCTTCGACCAGATTCAGCAGGTAGCGCCCATCGCCGTCAGAGATCGCCCGGAGCGCGGCGCGCGCTTCGGCTTCCAACGGCAGCTTGCGCTCGAGAACCGCCTCGGCCCGCTGCAGCAGCATTTCCAGCGCGGCATCATCGAGACGATTGAGAACGAGAACGCGGGCACGCGACAGCAGCGGCGGGTTGAGCTCGAAGGAGGGGTTTTCGGTGGTGGCCCCGACCAGGGTGACGGTGCCATCCTCCACGTAGGGCAGAAAACCGTCCTGCTGCGCCCGGTTGAAACGGTGGATTTCGTCGATGAACAGCAGGGTCCCTTGTCCCGCCTTGCGCTTCGACCGGGCTTCCTCAAAGACCCGGCGAAGATCGGCGACGCCGGAGAACACCGCCGACAGGGGAACGAAATCGAGATCGGTGCGCTGGGCCAGCAGGCGCGCCACCGTCGTCTTGCCGCAGCCCGGGGGGCCCCACAGAATCATCGAGGCGAGCTTCCCGGCGCCAATCATCCGCCCGATCGGCCCGTCCGGCGCCAGCAGGTGATCCTGACCGACAACCTCTTCAAGGCGTTTCGGTCGCAGCCGGTCCGCCAGCGGTTGTGGCGCCAGGGTGCTGAACAGCGACCCCTCCCCGCCGGCCGCTTTGCGTGCCAAGTCAGCCGCCGAGAAGAAGGTTGAAACGCTGGTCGCCGCGGCCGATCACGATCTGCCAGCGCCCGACGCGCCGGCTCAGCTGTTTGCGCAAGCTGCTGCTCGAGGACACATCCTCGCCGTTGACCGCAAGGACCCGGTCACCGGGCTGCAGGCCGATGCGCTGCGCAGGACTGCCGGGGCGCACCGTCAGGACGACAACGCCTTTGTAATAGCGGTCCGTTCCCATTTCCTCGGCCAGCGCGGGCGACAGGGTTCCCACCGTAGCCCCGGCAAGCGGCTGGGAGCCGTCGAGATCGACCTCGTTTCGCGGTGGAGTTTCAACCGCCGGCCGCACCGCCATGTTGACCGTCTGCTGGGCGCCGCGGCGCCACAGCAGCACGTCCACGGTGCTGTTCAAGGGAAGGGTTGCGACGCGGTAACCGAGCGCATCCGGATCGTCCACCGGATGGCCGCCCACTTCCAGGATCACGTCGCCTGTGCGGATTCCCGCGCGGTCGGCGGGACTGCCGTCCGCCACCTCTTCGACCAGCACCCCGGCCGGACGGCGCAGACCGAGCGCCTGTGCGACGTCGTTGGTGACCGCCTGGCCCCAAGCCCCGATCCACGGCCGTTGCAGGCGGCCACTGCCCGAGAAGCCTGCCACCACGGAGTGAACCATGTTCGACGGGACCGCAAAGCCGATGCCGATCGAGCCGCCGCTTTTCGAGTAGATCGCGGTGTTGATGCCGATCAGGCGGCCGTCCATGTCGACCAGCGCGCCGCCCGAGTTGCCGGGGTTGATCGCCGCATCGGTCTGGATGAAGAAGTTGAGATCACTGATGCCAACCCGCGTTTGCGCCTCGGCCGAGACGATGCCGCTGGTGACCGTCTGTCCGACCCCGAACGGATTGCCGATGGCCAGCACCAGATCGCCGACC
>DAIQPV010000148.1:0-7536 GCA_036787145.1 Rhodospirillales bacterium | reverse complement strand
AACGACCGCAAACGCAAGTTTGCGATCCAGGCGGTATCGCCGGTCGAGAACCTTCCAATAGAGCGCCAGCCTGCGGGGAAAAGAGGCCCGCGTCCCAGCCCTCACCGGGCTCCCCCTCCTCCTCGCACGACCGGGATGTTCAGCTCCCTGATTTTCTTGCGAAGCGTATTCCGGTTCAGGCCGAGGATCTCCGCGGCGCGGATCTGATTGCCGCGCGTTGCCTCAAGCGTGAGAACGATCAACGGTTTTTCCACCTCACGCAGCACACGATCGAACAGACCGGGAGCTGGCAGCGCGTCACCATGAGCCGAGAAATAGGTTCGCAACTGTCTCTCTACTGAATGACCCAGGCCATCGGCCTCCGGTTCCGGCGGGGGCGGCGAGGCGTCCGCGAGTTCTGCCTCGATCACACCAACGCCGATGATCTCTTCAGAATACAGCGCCGCGAGCCTTCGGACGAGATTCTCAAGCTCGCGCACATTTCCTGGCCAGCGATGCCCTTTCAACCGTTCCATCGCGGCGAGGTCGAGAATCTTTGGCGGCAACCCCTCGCTCGCCGCCCGTCCCATGAAATGGCGGACGAGCTCGGGAATATCGACGGTCCGTTCGCGCAGGGGAGGCAGGCGGATCGGGACCACATTCAGGCGGAAGTAAAGGTCTTCGCGAAACTGTCCGTGACCGATGAGCTGCCGCAAATCGTGATGCGTGGCGGCGACGATCCGCACGTTGGCGCGTATGGCGGTTCGGCCGCCGACCGTCGTGTACTCACCTTCCTGCAGCACCCGGAGCAAGCGCGTCTGGGCTTCGGGCGGCATGTCACCGATTTCATCGAGAAACAGCGTGCCCCCCTCCGCCTGCTCGAATCGCCCGGCGCTGCGATGGGTCGCCCCGGTAAAGGCGCCCTTCTCATGACCGAAGAGCTCGCTCTCGATGAGTTCCCGAGGAATTGCCGCCATGTTGATCGCGACGAACGGGCCGGCACGGCGCTTGCCGTAGTCGTGCAGCGCCCGCGCCACCAGTTCCTTGCCGGTGCCCGACTCCCCATTGATCAAGACCGTCAGGTCGGTGACCATCAGCCTTGCCAGAGTCCGGTAAATCTCCTGCATCGCCGGCGACCGGCCGATAAGGGGCAATTTCTCGTCCGGCCCCTCCCCGGCCGAGGGAAATTGCGGGGCCTGTCGGGGGACTTCCAGCGCCCGCCGGACGACCGAGATCAGCTCGTTGAGATCGAACGGCTTCGGCAGGTATTCGAACGCGCCGCGCTCCGTCGCCTTGACCGCAGTCAAGAGCGTGTTCTGGGCGCTCATCACGATCACCCTCAGTTCCGGCCTGATCTTGCGAATGCGCGGAATCAGGTCGAGACCGTTCTCGTCGGGCATCACCACATCGGTAATGACCACGTCGCCCTGCCCGTCGGATATCCACCGCCAGAGGGTCGCGGCGTTGCTCGTCACCCGGACCTGATAGCCACTGCGCTCGAGCGCCTGGCCGATGACAGTGCGAATACCCGCGTCGTCGTCGGCGACGAGGACGGTTGACGTGGTCACGTTGATTCCTCCGTCGGCGAATGCATGGGGAGCATTACCCGGAACACCGTCCGCTTCGGCTCGCTGTCGAACTCGACGACCCCGCCGTGGTCGCCGATGATCTTCGCCACCATGGCGAGACCCAGGCCACTGCCCTTGGGCTTGGCCGTGATGAACGGCTCAAACAGATGCGGTTTCAGGTCTTCCGGTATTCCCTCCCCGTTGTCCTGGATCGAAACCATGAGCGGAAGATGCATCCGGGCGTGGTTCGCCGAGACAGCAAAGCGAACGCCGTGCCAATAAGCTGTGGAAATCGTAACTTCCCCGCCCTCCAGTGGTGCCGCTTCGGCAGCATTCTTCACCAGGTTGAGGAAAACTTGAACCAACTGATCCCGATTGCCGTAAACGTCGGGTAGCGATGGATCGAAATACTCGTTAAAGTGGAGATGCCGGCCGAAACTGTTCTCTGCGAGCGTTCGAACCCGAACCAGCACCTCGTGGATGTTAACCGCATCCCGCTGCAGCGGTCCTCCGGCCGAGAAAATCTCCATCCGGTCCACCAGCGAGCAGACGCGATCCGTTTCGTCGCAGATCAAGCGGGTCAGCGTCCGGTCTTCCGGTCGGACACTCTGCTCGAGCAGCTGAGCCGCGCCGCGGATTCCGGCCAGCGGGTTCTTCACCTCGTGCGCCAGCATGGCCGCCATCGCGCCGACCGAGCGAGCGGCACCGCGGTGGGTGAGCTGCCGGTCGATCTTTGCGGCGAGGGAACGCTCCTGCATCGACAGCACGACGGCTCCCTCCCGCTCGGGTAACGGTGACGCCTGCACGTTGACCACGTGATGACCAATTCTGGGGCTGGCCAGGGTCAATTGATATTCGACCACCGGTCCCGCTGCTGCTCTAGCCTGCTGCATCAGCGAAAAAACCGGGCTATCGCCTGGGATCAGCTGCTCAAGGCGCTGACCGCTCAGATTGCTGGCACTGCTTTGGAACAGCTGCTCACCGGCGTTATTCACGTAAAGAATGCGCCCGTCGCCATCCACTGCGAGCACGATCGAGGCAACGACGTTGAGGATAAGGTCTGGATCAATCTCGACCTTGTGTGGCGGCTTGCGCAGCTCAAATACTCCCATGCCCCGGTGGCCAGGCAGAATCGCAGGCGATCCTGGGGCCGAATCATCCTTGCGGCGCCGCCGGCGGCGCATCATTTCCGGAGATTCCACGGTAGACCCTCATGCCAAGGACGCTATCGGAACTCTGGCGTGGATGAGTCCACTTCTTCCCTGCTCAACTGCGTCGAGTTGATTTTGGCGGGGACATTGCGGCGGACCATCGATTGGTGCCTATTACATAGGCATTGTTGACGGAAAGCAAGCTTCTTGCCCTCATAGCAGGCATTCGCTAATTACCCGATCAACACCTCGCTGACAAACTTGACACCCGGATAGCCGAGCGTCAGCAACAGGTAGCCGAGCAGCATCAGCCGGCCGGCACGCCGGCCGCGAACCCCGCCCCACCGCTGCGCCGCCAGCAAGCCGCTGATCACGGCAAATGCCGCCAGGGTCAGAATGATCTTGTGGTTGAAGAGCAGCAACTGCCGGCTTTCCTGCCACTGCAGCGCCATCCCCGTCACCAGACCAACCCCCAGAACGACCCAGCCGGACTGGAGTAGATTGAGCTGCAACCGTTCGCAATGGGCGATCGACGGCAGGTGTCGAACCAGCAATGACGGTTGCTTTCGTTTGAGGGTGCGTTCCTGCTGAACCGCCGCAAAGGCGGCAATGGACGCGATCGTCACCAGACTATAGGTGAGAACACCGAACGCAATGTGCGCGATCACCCATGCGCGGTCCGATGGCACCGCCTGCAGGGGCTCTCCCGGCGCGTCCTGCCAGATGACAGCACCGATCCCCAGCAGTAACAGATACCCGGCGAGAAGGGGTCCGAGCCGCCAGGCCTGATCAAAGACCGCCGAGATGAGGGCGAACAATGCCAGACTGACGGCGATGTTCGCCCACAAGGTCGCGGCAAAGCTCGTCTGCCACGATAGGGCATTGTGGACGGTCAACCAGGCCAGCGGCCCCAGCACGGCCGACGCCAGCGTGATCCAGAAGACCGCATCCCGCCGCGCCCGCTCGCGAAACGCCTGCAACACCGCCGGCACGATGCTGGTCAATGCGATGAAGCTCAGCCACATATGCCCGCAAGTCCTTGCGCCCGACCGCCGTAGGAGAAACATAGCATCCCCTTCCGGCGGCGCCCTTGGCAAGATGTCTCGATCGCTCTAGCCTCGGCGATCGCCAGCACGCTCAACCCCGCGAAGCCGGCGTCCGGAGCGAGAAGAAGAGCACCACAACGAATGACCGACTGTATTGCGCTGGTTGTCGCCGCCGGGCGTGGCAATCGTTTTGGTCAAGGTGTGCCAAAACAATACAGGCCGCTGTCCGGCCAGCCGCTTCTGCGCCGCTCCGTCGCCCCCTTGCTGGCTCACCCTCTCATCGACGGGGTCAGAGTCATTTTTCACCCTGACGATGCCGACGCCTACCGCGTGGCGGTCGGCGACCTGCCGTTGCTGTCGCCGGTGCCCGGAGCCGCCACCCGCCAGGGCTCGGCTTTGTGCGGATTGGAGAGCCTCGCGCAAGCGCCTCCCCGCAACGTTCTCATCCACGATGCCGCGCGGCCCTTGGTGTCGGCAGCCTTGCTCGATCGGGTGCTCGCCGCGCTGGATCGCCGCGAGGGTGCCATCCCGGCGCTGCCGGTGGTCGACACGCTGAAGCGCGGCAGCGATGGCGCCGCGCCGCTGATCGTGGGCACGCAGGATCGGGCAGGCCTGTGGCGGGCGCAAACTCCCCAGGGATTTCGTTATGCCGCGCTTCTGGCGGCGCACCGGGCGGCGGCCGGCCAGGATCTGACGGATGACGCCGCCGTGGCGGAGGCAGCGGGACTGAGCGTTGAGCTGGTGCCCGGCGAAGAGGACAATCTCAAGGTGACGACAGAAGACGACGTGTTCCGCGCGGAGCGGATTCTTGCCGGCGGCCGCGAAACGCGCACCGCCACCGGCTTCGACGTCCACCGGTTCTGCCCGGGCGACCAGGTGATGCTCTGCGGCGTCTCCGTTCCGCATGACCACGCCCTGCTGGGCCATTCCGATGCCGACGTCGGCCTTCACGCGCTGACGGACGCCCTGCTGGGCGCAATCGGCGAGGGTGACATCGGCAGCCACTTCCCGCCGTCCGATCCCCGCTGGCGCGGCGCTCCGTCGGAGTTGTTCCTGCGCCATGCGGCCGCACTGATCGCCGCCGCCGGCGGCCGCGTCGTCAATGTGGACGTGACGCTGATCTGCGAGCGACCGAAGGTCGGGGCACACCGCGCCGGGATGCGGGCCCGCATCGCGGAACTGCTCAACCTCTCCGTCGCCCGCGTCAGCGTCAAGGCGACGACCACCGAGGAGCTGGGATTTACCGGGCGCCGCGAGGGAATCGCCGCCCAGGCCGCGGCGAGCGTGGAGATGCCGTCGGCGGATCAGGATCAATCGCCGGTCGTCTCGGCTTCGATCCAGGCGAGGTAGTCGGGGTTGCCGGCCGCGATCGGCCAGGCGGTGACGCACGGCGTGGTATAGGAGTGCAGGCCCCGGATGCGCTCGATCAGTGAGTCGAGGCGGTCTTCCGTTGTTTTCAAAATGAGCAGGGCCTCGTCGCCTTCATCGATCTTTCCCTCCCACCAGTAGATGGACCGGATGGCGCCGATGACGTTGGCACACGCCGCGAGCCGCTCGCTGACCACGGCGCGACCGATCGCCAGCGCTTCTTCCCGGGACGACGCGGTAACATAGACAACGGACGCCGACATTCCTGCCTCCTCCCGTCGCAACGGCGGTATTCGCCAGTCTTGGTTATAGCGCGGAAAAGGAGGCTCCGCGATGATCGCGGAGCCTCGGAGTTTCCGGGTCTCTGAGGGGGCAACGCGGCGGCCCGTCACCGGGAGAGGCGAACAGGCGGAGGGTAGGGAACCCTGGTTGCCGCATATCTCTATGCACGCAGCGTGCCAAATGCCAGAAATGGCCCGGCGCGGCGGCATGCCCCGAACCCGGCCGGCAACAGGCCTCGGCGCGATCACGCATCTGCACAATTTTTTCACTCTAGCGATGCGGAAAGACGCAGATGTCTCGAGGCCGACGGAATTCTTCACGACAGAACGGGGTTTTGATCTGGAAACCCGCCGGTCGCCCGGGTGGCGGCAATCAAGGCAAATGCCAACGCTCTGGGCATCGCGCCGAGCACTCCCGCTCCGCGCAAAAAAGGGAAGGAATTGCTGTCAGATCAACCCGAAAAAGGTCCGGGCATAAGACGGACGCTCTTCCGTCGTTGCAGTGGTCGGAGCGGCCGGACTCGAACCGGCGACCCCTAGACCCCCAGTCTAGTGCGCTACCAGGCTGCGCCACGCTCCGCCACGGCTGCGACTATAGCGATGCCCGCGCCGCGCGCAACCCAGGCCAAGTCACTCCGGCTGGCCGCTTCAGCCTCAATCCTCCTGCGCGTCCGCCCGGTCCCCACTGGTGCCCCGTCCCTTGTCACGGGTCTGCCCTGCCAGGGCGGCGACCATGAAGTCGTCGAGGTCGCCGTCGAGGACGGCTTGCGTGTTCGAGGTTTCGACGCCGGTGCGCAGGTCCTTGATCATCTGGTAGGGTTGCAGCACGTAAGAGCGGATCTGGTGGCCCCAGCCGATGTCGCTTTTTGCCTCGTGCTCGGCCTTCGCCGCCTCCTCGCGCTTGCGCAGCTCCTGCTCGTAGAGGCGGGCCTTCAACATCTGCATCGCCATCGCCCGGTTGCGGTGCTGCGAGCGGTCGTTCTGGCACTGCACGACGATGCCGGTAGGCATGTGCGTGATGCGCACCGCCGAATCGGTGCGGTTGACGTGCTGGCCGCCGGCACCAGACGCGCGGTAGGTATCGATGCGCAGGTCTTTCTCCAGGATCTCCAGATCGATCGACTCGTCGATGACCGGATAGGCGCCGACCGAGGCGAAGCTGGTGTGCCGCCGGGCGCTGGAATCGAATGGCGAGATGCGCACGAGGCGGTGCACGCCGGTTTCGGTCTTCAGCCAACCATAGGCGTCGGTGCCGTTGACGCGGATCGTCGCCGACTTGATGCCGGCCTCTTCGCCGGGGCTCTCTTCGATCCACTCCACCTTCAGGCGGCGACGCTCGGCCCAGCGGGTGTACATGCGCAGCAGCATCTCGGCCCAGTCCTGCGCTTCGGTGCCGCCGGCCCCGGCATGCACTTCGACCCAGCAATCGTTGCCGTCGGCCTCGCCCGACAGCAGGGCCTCCAGTTCGGCGCGGTCGGCGGTCTTCTGCAGGAGCATCAGCGCCGCCTCGGCCTCGGCGACGACCGCCTCGTCCTCCTCCGCCTCGCCCAGGTCGATCAGGGTAACGTTATCGTTGAGGTCGCGGGTGATCTCGTCGATGCGCACCATCCGGCTCTCCAGCCGGGTGCGCTCACGCATCACCGTTTGCGCCGCCGCCGGATCGTTCCAGAACGCCGGGTCCTCGGCGAGCTGGCTCAGTTCGTCCAGCCGCTTGCGCGCCGCGTCGTAGTCAAAGATGCCTCCGCAGCCGCTGCAGCGATCCGCTGACGGCATCGACGATGGCTTGCGTTTCGGCGCGCATGGTTTTTGCTCCTGGGCTGTCGGGTATTTCGGCCCAGCATGGCCCGGCGGGGGCGTCCGGCGCAAGCGCTCCGGGCGCCCCCGTTTCAGTCGGGATCGGGCCGTAAAGGGATCAGACGACGCTGAGACGCACGTCGAGGTTGCTGCGGGTGGCCTCCGAGTACGGGCAAACGATATGCGCCTTCTGCACCAGATCTTCGGCCTTTGCCTTGTCGACGCCGGGCAGTGAGACGGCCAGCGCTACGTCGAGGCCGAAGCCGGTGCCGTCATCGCGCGGGCCGATGCCGACCGTCGCGGTGACCGTGGTGTCCGCCGGGACCGTCACCTTCTCCTTGCCGGCGAC
>DAIQPV010000147.1:0-7555 GCA_036787145.1 Rhodospirillales bacterium | reverse complement strand
CCTTAGCCAAGCGCTTTCCTTATCACAATCAGAAAGCCGCCGCTCCATGCCCACCCACTTCTCGCGGTCACCAGCTCCAACTCTCCCGGGCGTGGGATCGCGCCACTCCCGCCCGTCCGATGGCTTGAACGGCCGTCGCCGGGCGGGCGCAGCCCACAAGAATTGCTTGGAGGACCCTCAACAAGCTGCTATTCAGCTTCACTAGGCTGCGGATCTGAATCTCTTTTTAATTAAACTTTGGCCGTCATAGCTTTTGGCGCCGCCTCCGTTTATGGCAAAGATTGATTGTTACCCTATTACCTTAATAAGCGAGCATTGGTTTCCGCACTAACATTCCATCGACCAAAGGGGATCAATCAGTGAGCGACGCCAGCGAGAGTAATGACTTGCTAAATAACTCCCTTTTAGGCAAGCCGCTGTCGTTCTGTGGGCGCACGAGAACCATACACGGGTATGGCGGTGACATATTTTTTGACAACCTAAATCAAGCTGTTATTGATTCTGACCTGCCTGGGGGGTATGGCAGTTTTGATAAATTTTGTGCAAGGTATCTGCACGACGACTATATTATGTTGGATATTGGCGCCAATATCGGCGTAACTTCTGTAGTTGCGCATAGGTATTTATCTGATGGAGCGATTGTTGCAGTTGAGGCGTCTCCCCGTAATTGTGTAGCGCTGCAAAGGACTGTCTCATTTAATTCTCTTGAAAACATTACCGTCGTAGCATGTGCTGCCGGATCCAGGTCTGAAACAATTTCATTCAATGAGGCTGGCGCGCATGGGCATGTCTTAACCGACTCAAGCAGTCTCGGGCGACAAGGTATTGCAATTCAAGTAAAATCAATAGATCAAATTGTGTCCGAATTGTCTCTTCCGAGAGTAGATTTCATTAAGATTGATATCGAGGGGTTTGAAAGGGAAGCAATACTCGGGGCGTCTGAGACTATAAAAAAATGGAACCCGCTTTTTTATATTGAATTTAACAGCTGGTGCCAAATATATGTCAATAATGACAGCCCATTAGTGTTTTATAACTTCCTTATGGATAGGTTTGATTATGTTTATAAGATCTTAGGAGACGAGCTTATTGGCCTTGAACGGGCGGACGGCATTAGTTTTTTGCATGAGAATATCGTTATGAAGGGATGTGTGGAGGACGTCGTTGTTTCGACTGACCGTGGCCGGATTGCTGACGCACCGCGGCATTTACTGGGCAGAATTCTACAGTTAAAATCGAATACAGATGACCTTCGCGCAAAAAAGGATTCCTTAAGAGGTGATCTTACCAAGCTTCAGGCTGATGTCGCACGCTTAACACAAAAGCGTAAGAAACTTAAGAGTTCAACGTATTGGGTAATAACGGGGCCTGTTCGTAGATTGTGCCGGATATTAGGTGACGATTGCTGACCGGTCACCTCTGTCTGATCTTGCCGACAAAAGAGTTTTCTTCGGCCTTCTGGCCGAGCTAGCTAGTATATTTGCACGCATTTCAGCCCGGATCGCCCCCGTAGCTGGCGACAACCTTGGCGACGTCGGCCAGGGACTGGTCGAGCCGTGCTGTGAGCGCATCGATGCGCCGCCAGTCGGATGCTGCCGCGGCAGCGGCGATGTCGTTGAACAGCCGGCCCAGGGACAGCGCGCCCATCGACGCGCTGCTTCCGGCGAGGCGATGGGTGAGCTGGCGCAGAGCCTCCGCGTTGCGGCTGGCCACGAGCGATTTCGCTTCGGCGACGGCAGCCGTCGTCCGGACCAGGAACTCCGCCAGCAGACGGCGCGCCTGCTCGTCGATCCCGCCGAAGGCCTGAACCAGGTTGCCGGGATCGAAGATTGCCGCCGCTGCGCCTTCGGATGGGTCAGCCGCCCCGGCTTCCCCCGCCGCAGATTCTCCGGCTCCGACTTCCCCCGCCTCAGTATCCCCCGCCCCAGCGTCCCAGGGGTCGGCGCCGGCCGGCCCCGGCGTCTCGAACGGGATGCCGAGGCGCTGCAGCGCATCCGGCAGGTCGGGGAGCCGCAGCGGCTTGATCAGCACCAGGTCCATGCCGGCATCGAGACACGCCTTGACGGCATCGGGCTGCGCGTCGGCGGTCAGCCCGATGATCCGCACGCCGGCAAGGGGGCCGTCGCCGCGAATGCGCCGCGTCAGTTCGACGCCGCCACAGCCCGGCGGCATATGGTGATCGGTGATCAGCAGCCGCGCCGGCCGCTGCTGAAGGCTGGTCCACGCCTCGTCGCCGTTACGGCACAGCCGCGGCGTAAAGCCGAGCGTGTTGAGCTGGCCTTCGATCAAGAGCCGGTTGAGCGAATCGTCTTCCGCGACGAGCACGTCGCCGTCTGCACACGGCAAGCCGCCCCCCGGGAAAGCCTCGCGCATCGCCCCGGCTCCCAGGCCTGGCGGCGCGTGATCGGCAAGACCGGGGAAAAGGTGCACGGCTGCCAGCGGTTCCCCCGCCGTCGAGACGACAGCCACCAGCAGCCGGACCGTAAAGGTACTTCCCTCGCCTGGCCGGCTCTCCAGAGCGATGGTCCCGCCCATCGTCTCGGTAAGCTGCCGGGCGATCGACAATCCCAGTCCGCTGCCGCCGAAACGCCGCGCCGTTGTCGCGTCTGCCTGCCGGAACGGCTGGAACAGCGCAGCCTGGGTTTCCTCGGGAATGCCGATCCCGGTGTCGCTGACCGAGAGCCGGAGCCTTGCCCGCTCGCCCACCTCCCCTTCCGTGTCGAGACGGGCCACAACATGTCCCCGTTCGGTGAACTTCACGGCGTTGCCCATGAGGTTCCAGAGGATCTGGCAGAGTCGCAGCGGATCGGTGACGACGACGGGGGGAACCGTGTCCGCGATCTGCAGCGAGACGTCCAGCCCCTTCGCATCCGCCGCGGGCCGATGCATATCGACCACCGCTTGCAGCAATGGGCGAAGCGTGACGGCCTCGGGGGCCAGCTGCAGCGCGCCGGCTTCCATTTTGGCGACATCGAGAACGTCGTTGAGAAGCCGGAGAAGGGTCTCGGAGAATTGCCGGACGCGCGCCACCAGCCCGCGCTCGATGTCGTCGAGATCGGCGCGGTCGAGCCGCTCCACCAGGCCGGTGACCCAGCTCAGCAACGTGCGGATCTCGTGGCTCATCGTCGCGAGGAAACGCGACTTCGCCGCACTCGCGGCGATCGCCGCCTTCTCCGCCCCCTCGGCGCGCCGCCGCTGCCGCCACGCCAGCAGAAGCTGCCCGCCGGTGCCGACGATCAGCGCGGCGGGCAACGTCAGCAGCAGCGGAATGGCAAACGGCAGCCACACGTGGCGGGCGAACAGGGCCACGGCAACGATGCCGTAACCCAGCGCCAGCGCGACGGTCGACGGGGCCGCCGCGGCCAGCGGCAGGCCATAGGCGCAGGCGGTCAGGATCACGCCCAGGGCCGCCATCACTCCCAGCGCCGTCATAGGCCCGACGGGTTGGAGCGTCGCGGAGGTCAGCAGGTTGGCGTACGCCGTGGCTGCGACCTCGGCGCCGCTCATCTCGACCCCGTCGTCCCGGGGGTAGACGGTGCGGAAGTGATCGGCCTGGACCGGCTTGCCCAGCTCCGAGGATCCGACGAAGACGGCAACCCCCTCCAGACCGGTGTCCGCGTCGGCAGCATGGGAAGGCGATCCGCTGCCGATCAGCCGGCTGTAGGAGATGTGGCGGATGGTTCCCGCCGGGCCGTAGAAGTTGAGAAAGTGGCTGTCCGGGCCGGCGTAGAGCCGTTCGATCGCCTCGCGGAGCGCCGGCTGTTGCCGGGAGACCGCAAACGGCGCGACCGCACCGATCTCGCCGGTGGGCAGCAGCGGGCTCGTGGACCCCGCCGCCTTGGCTCTGCTGCGCATCTGGCGGGTCGCCTCTTCGATCCCGCCGGCACGCCCGATGATGCCCGCGGACGCGTCGTAGAACACCCGACGCCACGCTTCGTCATGACGCAGCGCCCGGCCCTGCACCGCCAGCGCCGGCAACGTCGGGCGATCCTCGGAGCTGCCGAGAAACGCCCAGAACGCATTCACGCTCGACGACGGCGTGCGCGGCAAGGGGAACGGCGCCAGCCCCCACGCCGCCTCGGCAAGGAGGGGAACCGGCCGCCGGACTTCCTCGAAACAAACCGATGCGGCCGCGGCGTCGTCCGCCTGCGGGCATTTCCGCTCGACCGACTCCACGAGCAGGACGCGCTCGGACCGGGCCATCGCGCGGGCGAAGGCCGCGTCCTCCTCCTTCGGCTGCGCCCGCTCGAAGGTGAGGTCGAAGGCGATGACATCGGCGCCCCGATCGACCAGCGTGTCGATCAGCCGTCCGTGCAGCGAGCGCGGCCACTCGCGCGGCCTCTCCGGCACCCCCAGCTCGATGGCCGACCGCTCGTCAAGGGCAACAACCGCCACCTCCGGCGGCGGCGGGATCGGACCGCGAAGCCGGAACAACCACGGAAGCCCGACATTTTCTTCTAATGCCAACCCAACCGGGGTGGCGCCGACCACCGCCGACACCACCCCAATCCCGGCACCGAAGAGCAAGCCGCGGAGCCAGCGCTGCATCTTGCGAGCCGCACTCGCGTAGTCCGACACAACCACTCAGTTGGCACCAGCCACCCGTTCTGTATGCTTAGCCACACAAATCTATTATTCGTCCCCCTATTACCACTTTTGGGCAGTTAGCAGCAGCCGCAGCCGCACTAAGCGTATGACTTCCCTGGCTCTGCACGGATGTACTTCCTCTGTTTTCGTCTTTATGAAGGCACCCCTTTTGAACATCCTGATGGACCTCGAATGAGCCATCCGCCTTCTTCAGCAGAACCAGCACATCCTCTGCGCCTAATTCCTTTTTTAGTACATCCAATGCTCTTTGGGCATCCGGCAAAAGATCTGTAGAGTCCATACCATCCATTTCACGTACCTCCTCCAGCATCGTGGAACGCGACCTCTGTTCGTACGTTGCACTCAGAAGTTCAATACTATTTGTCCGAAAAATGCTCTTTCCGGTATATATGGCGATAGTTGCGGATTACGACTGCCAAACTCACGAAAAGTATCGTCCTTATAGTCAAACTCTTCGTTCAAGATATTTTTTACACCAACGTTAATCATACCACGTCGCTGCGGTAGCCGGTACCCTGCGCCCACGTTTAACAAAAAGAACTGGTTCTCACGGCGCTGATATTGCTCTCTCCCAATCGACCATTTAATGCGCTGATCTACGAAAGCCACTTGCCCAGTAACAAATAGCCCTGACGCGTCAAAATAGTATACTGTTACAGGAACGCTAAATGTATCCAGTTCGTCCGGGATATTATCAATTGGCTCATCACTATCAAATCTATCATACAAAATTTCTCCGCTTACGGCCCAACGCTCATCGAGAGCGCTATACGCGTATAACCGCGCTATATTTTCATTGCTTTCAGTCGTTTGTCCAGTATTTGACACTGAGATATCCAAATCGCGCGCGATAATCTCGATTCCGCCATAAATATTATCTGCCACTGTGACATCTAATCCACCGGCAAAATTTGTAGAGCGAGTGCCATTAATATCATCGTAAAATTGGTTGAATCCAGCCACTTGAGTTGGCTGTAAAGTCTGGCTTGTAACCAAGGGCGGCTTAACGGCCTGGAACGCCGCCACTCGCATTTGGATATAATGGCCGATAGTCCAGCGGAACCCCGCCTTTGGATTAAAATTTCTGGTGTGAATTTTTAGTTCATCATAGTCATCTAATGAGCCGCCGGCCGTCAATAACCACTCATCTCCCAAACTAAAATTGCCATAGACGTATCCGGTTTTTTGCTCTATGTTGAAGCTATCGTCTGATCGCAGCGTAGGAGAGGGAAAGTTTATCTTTGAATTTGTATCAACATTAAAGTAGTTTCCGCCGATGACAACATTCACCTTATCTTTTTTAAGCAAATATTGAATTTCCGGCTGATATGATTTATCCCTCACACGAGAATCGCCAATCCCCGTAAAAGAAGGAGAAGAAAATTCAAATTGATTATCCTCTGTAGCATTCCTCTCCGTATAAATAAAAGATGTTATGATATCAGAGTTGGGAGATGGAGAATAGCGAGCACCGATCCTTCCGACGGTTTCATCCACATCAACATGCTTCCTTTTTAAGAAATCACTTATGTCATAATTAAGTGATATATCTCCGAACTCACTATATCGTTTTCTGCCTTCTGCCTGAATATTAAATTCAGGAGTAACGGCAGCCTGAAGGAAAAAATTGTATATGTTGTGTTGTATATCAAAATTCTGACGGAATCCGTCACTTTGATAGTGGAATTGTCCCGCACTAACCGAATACCGGTCATAAACAGCGGATGCAACAGCCTCATTCCCGCGTGTCCATTCGCTGCCCACCGCTCCGGAAATGTTAAGCTGTGCACGATTACGCTCAAATAAAGAATTATATTCATTAAAACCGGGGGTGGCTGGCCCTCCTTGAGTAACAATATTTAAATCTGTCTCTACAAGACTTGGCTGCACTGGATTGATATTTATATCTTGTAGTAGTTGCGATTGCAGGAGCTCGCTCGCGCGAGCGATCTCTGACCGGGGTTGCGTCGCATAGACGTCCGATAAAAACCGGTGTGCGGACGCGTTGGCTGGATCAAGCGAAAGTGATCTAGTCGCCTCGTTGATCCCCAACTGCTCGAAGTTGAGGTCGGTATAAATCCGCGCGAGGCTCGCTCCACGCGCCGCCCGGTCCTGGTCGAGCAGCTCCCGCGAGCGGAAGACGGCGCGGTTGTCGTTCAGTTCGATCGACTTCTGGAGGTCCTGGAGCGCTTCGACCGGCCGGTTCTCGGTCTGCTTGCGGATGGCGTCGTAGAACCAGGGCGTCGGGTCGTTGGGGTCGAGCTGCTTCGCCAGCGCGTACTGCTCGGCGGCGTGCTTGTTCTCCTGGTTCGGGAAGTTCTCGACCAGCTCGCGGAAGTACTCCAGCGGGTTGGTCGTCCGCTCCTCGAAGTAGGCCTTGCCGAGGTAGCTGCGCAGCAGCGAGTTGTTGGGATCGAGCAGCACGGCGCTCTCGATATCGGCGCGGCCTTCGCGCAGGCGGCCGTCGCGGATGGTGGCGAGACCGAGGCCGAAGCGCGGCAGGGGACTGGCCTGGTCCAGTTCGATCGCCCGTCGGAACGCCTCGGCCGCGCGGCGCGTGTTGATCTCGGCGAGCGCGGCAAAGCCGAGCACGGTCTGCACCCGGCCCAGGTCCGGCGCGAGGTCGCGGGCCCGCCTGGCCGTCTCTACCGCCCGGTCACGCCAGCCCAGCATCAGCCAGAGCTCGGACAGGCGCGCCCAGGCCAGCGCGTTCTCCGGCTCGTCCGCCACCGCCTGCTGCAGGGCGTCGCGCGCCGCCTCGATCTGGAAGCGGGATTGTTCGGCATAGGATAGCGCGATCTTCGCCGCCGCC
Organism: Rhodospirillales bacterium; assembly: GCA_036787145.1. Classification (GTDB taxonomy): domain Bacteria; phylum Pseudomonadota; class Alphaproteobacteria; order Rhodospirillales; family Defluviicoccaceae; genus Defluviicoccus. The sequence continues at coordinate 135 of DAIQPV010000147.1, read as the reverse complement.
GAGCTGGGCGCCAGCTTCACCGCGTGCTGCGCCAGCCGCACCGCCTCGGCCTGCTCGTTGCGGCTCACCGCGATGATGGCAAGCACGCCGTAGGCCAAAGCATTCTCGGGCTCGAGCGCGAGGACTTCGCGCAGA
>DAIQPV010000146.1:0-7597 GCA_036787145.1 Rhodospirillales bacterium | reverse complement strand
GACACCCGAAGGGCCGCAGGCTATTGCTCCACTGCTGCGACCACTGTGATGTCCTGCTCACCTTGCTCGCGAACTGCCCGCCCTTCTGTTCCTCCAGATCTTGCGATGCGCGATGACATCCTGGGGAGTCGTCTGGATTGGGAAGGGCCAGGCACGGCTTGCCCGCGAGCGGCGGGCCCATGCTCGTTTCTAAGTCAGGCTGCTAGGTTCCCCTCATTCTCTGTATCGCTGAGCGGCCCCGCACTCCTTCTACGCCTTTGCTAACCATGTCGCCTCTGCTCCCAGTGACCTCATGGTTCATCAATTTGATCTGCTGAGAGCAGAGCAAAGCCCGACGGGCGCTGCCCGTTCCTGCAGATCATGGCTCGCACGAAGAGCCGACAGCGATCCTGTGAACCCACCCGTGCACTAAGTCTCCCTAGTGCAACTGAGAAGCTTTCACGGAGCGCCGCTTTTAGCATGCTTTTGCATGTTTTGCAAAGACTTCCGGGCCTCTCGTGTCTCTACGTGCCCCTGCTGTGTCTTGCGCGCAAATTCGCTGGCTAACAACCGCCATCAATGCTGAAATAGACGGGTTGCCTGTAAAGCCGAGGGTTGAGGGACGCCAATGAAGCCTCCGAAGGTTAGCTCACACAGCGGTAATGCGGTTATTTCGGACGAGCTTGCAGCAGTGCTTGATCGCCACGGCCAGTGGATCGCCTCGGGGTGGGAGTGCGGAAAGCGGGCGGATCTGCATGGCCGCGATCTCCATCAGACCGACCTCAACGGCGCCCTCCTGGCAGATGCCGACCTTCACCGCGCCGATCTTCATCTTGCCGTCCTCGCGGGCAGCGAGCTGAACGGCGCAGACCTGCATCGGTGCGACCTCCACGGTGCGGACCTTCACGGAGCCGACCTCCAATGGGCAGATCTCCATGACGCCGATCTTCATGGCGCCGATCTGCACGAGGCCATTCTGGAAGATGCCGACCTGCACGAGGCTGACCTGCACGCCGCCAATCTCACCCACGCGATTTTGGAGCGCGCCAACCTCCGCGGCGCCGACCTCCGGGAGGCGCGAGGCCTTACGCGTGCTCAGATCCTGGCGGCGACAGTGGACGAGGCGACCCGGCTGCCCATTGATCTCGATAGCTGACGCGGACTGCGGTACGTCGCTTCTTGCCTATGATGCAGGCTGAAGGGTGCAGAAAACCGGCGCATGATCAGACGGTCGGTCCCAGGCTCGAGGTGTCCGATCGACATCGGCTGAAACAAGGCGGTCGGCGATCTGAGGCGATAACAGCAGGTGGTCGATCCGAAGGCCGTGGTCGGCGGCAAAGGCGCCAGCACGGTAATCCCACCAGGTGTAGCGATGGGCGTGCGGCGGAAACGCCCCGACCGCATCCCTTAACCCGAGATGGAGAAGGCGACGGTAAGCGGCACGCGACTCGGGACGACACAGCGCGTCGTTTTGCCAGCCGATGGGATCGTAGACATCCTCGTCCCCCGGCGCGACGTTCCAATCACCGCCCAGTATGAAGGGGTCCTGGCTTGCCAGGAGCCCAACGACGCGGTCGCGCAGGCGGGACAGCCAATTCAGCTTGTAATCAAACTTGGCGTTATCGACAGGATTGCCGTTAGGCACGTACAGGCATGCGACGCGGATCCCGCAGGTGAAGGCCTCCAGATACCTCGCCTGCGTATCGTCTTCTCCCGGTAGCGCTCGGGCGAGAACGTCGATCGGCCGTTTCGAGAGCACGGCAACGCCATTGTAGGCCTTCTGTCCGATCGCCGCCGCATTGTAACCAAGGTCGCCGACGTCGATCGCCGGGAAGGCACCGTCGGCGACCTTTGTCTCCTGCAACAGGACGATGTCCGGGGCGACGGCGCGAAGCCAAGCGAGAAGGTGCGGAAGCCGCGCCTTTACCGAGTTCACGTTCCACGTCGCGACCCGGAGCACCCCTGTCACGGGTAGCGACTACTGTTTTGGATTGGTTTCTTTGACCGCTTCGTCGGCCTTTTGCTCAATGTTCTTGCCTGCTTCGGCCGCACCTTGCTGGACATCCTTGGCCGCGTCACTGGTGGCAGCGCCCGCGTCCTGAGCCGCGTCCTTCACCTTTTGTTCGGCCTCATTCAACATGCGGGTTGTATTTTCCTTCGCCTTCTCAAGACCATCCTTGGTTTGCTCGACGGTCTTATCAACCGTCTGGCCGGCTTCCTTGCCAGCCTTCTCTGCCGGCCCCTCATCCTTACAGGCGCCGAGCATCAAGCCCACCGTCAGGAAGAGACTCGCAGCCGCGACAGACGTGCGAAGATGACCCATGAAATCGTTTCCTTTCGTTCTTGGTGTGAAGAAGCCCTGGTCAACCTGCCGATGGCAGCAAAGGCCAAGCGCTCAGAGGGAAAACGAAGATCCGCAGCCGCAGGTTGAGGCCGCGTTTGGATTCTTTACAACAAAGTACGAGCCGATCAAGTCTTCAACGAAATCGAGCTCCGATCCCTTAAGGAGCTCGAGCGACATCTCGTCTATCAGCACCCCGACGCCATCGTACGCAAATTCCCGGTCGTCTTCGCGCCGGACGTCATCGATGGAAAAACCATACTGAAATCCGGAACAGCCCCCTCCGGATACCGCAACACGAAACCGCATCGCATCGCTCCCGCCCTCAGCGGCAATCAACTTCGCGATACGCCGGGCGGCGTTGGATGAAATCGTCAAATCCTGCCCTGCGGGCTGAGTTCCATCGGCAGCCATGCCGCGTCCTTTCTCCGGCTGAGAGCACTGCGTGCTCCGTTCCTGTTTTTCTAATGTAAGGGGCAGCAAGGGTATGTCAAAGCTACCGCAACAGCACCTCGCTGAACGACAAACGGGCGTTGCCGAGATGGACCACCACCTGTAGGGTCAGGATATGGTGGACGCCGAGCCCTTCGCGCCGTGGGCGTGCAGACCGGAGCAGAGTCGCGGCCGCCTGTATTCGGAGCCGGAAAGCCGCATCCGCTCCTGCTTTCAGCGCGACCGCGACCGCATTATCCATTCAGCGGCTTTCCGCCGCCTGGAATACAAGACGCAGGTGTTCGTCAATCACGAGGGCGAGTTCTTTCGGACCCGGCTCACCCACAGCCTCGAGGTCTCCCAGATTGCCCGCTCGATCTGCCGGGCTCTCCACTTGAACGAGGATCTGGCTGAAGCGCTTGCACTTGCGCACGACCTGGGGCATCCCCCCTTCGGACACGCGGGGGAAGACGCGCTGAAGGAAATGATGGAGCCTTGGGGCGGCTTCGATCACAACGCTCAGAGCCTGCGGGTCATCACCAGTCTGGAGCAGCGCTATGCGGAATTTGACGGCCTCAATCTGACGTGGGAGACACTCGAAGGCGTGGTCAAGCACAACGGTCCTCTCGTCCATGTAAGCACCGTCGATCCGGTTCCTGCCGCAATCGTCGAATATGTCGCCATGCACGATCTCGAACTGGATACCCATGCCAGCGCCGAAGCGCAGGTCGCGTCGCTCGCTGACGACATCGCGTATAACAACCATGATATCGATGACGGCTTGCGGGCAGGTCTCTTCACAATTGACGACCTCGCCGAGGTACCCCTGGTCGGCCCGATGTTTGCCCATGTCGCGCAATGCTATCCTGGCATCGGAACATCGCGCTTGGTCCATGAATCGGTACGCCGCCTCATCGGACACATGGTTGACGACCTGATCGCGGAGACGCGCCGGCGGGTCGCCACGCTGGCGCCGGCCACCGCCGACGACGTCCGGCGCGCAGGACGGGCGCTTATTGCGTTCTCCGAAGCAATGCAGGAAAACGACCGGGCATTGAAGGCGTTCCTGAGAGATCGTATGTACCGGCACTACAGGCTTAACCGCATGACGAGCAAAGCCCGCCGGTTGGTGAAGGATTTGTTTCAGCTCTTCGTCAACGAGCCAGAGTGCCTGCCGACGGAATGGCAGCGAGGCACCAGCGGGCGAGCGACGCTAAGAACCGCTCGAGCGGTTGCCGATTACATTGCCGGCATGACCGACCGCTTTGCCGCTGATGAGCATCGCCGGCTGTTCGACGTCCAGTCGCGCAGCTCATGAACCTGTTCCGGTGGTTTCGCGAAAGGATTGCTGCCGAAGTCGCAGCGCTTGTGACATCCGGCATCCTGCCGCCCGGCCTGGATTCGTCCCGCATCGGTGTTGAACTGCCGCGCGATCCGACGCACGGCGATCTCGCCTGCAATGCAGCGATGGTGTTGTCGGGTGCCGCCAAGCGGCGGCCGCGCGAGCTGGCGGTGCTCATCGCCCAGCGCCTTCTGGCCATTGAAGGTGTCGACACGGCGGAAGTCGCTGGTCCCGGTTTTATCAATCTGCGTCTTGCCAGTTCATTCTGGCATCAGCGCCTCTCAGACATCATCTCGGCGGGCACGACCTACGGCGATTCCACTGTCGGCGGCGGGCGAGCCATCAATATCGAATACGTGTCGGCGAATCCCACCGGCCCGCTGCACGTTGGTCACGGCCGTGGCGCCGTCGTCGGCGATGCGTTGGCGGGGCTGCTGCAGAAGGCGGGATTCCATGTCACCCGCGAATACTACGTCAACGACGCGGGCGGCCAGGTCGACGCGCTGGCTCGGTCGCTAAGGCTGCGCTGGTTGATTGCCGCCGGCGAGCAGCCTCCCGAAGCCTTTGAACGGGCACGGGCCGGTGGCGACGTCCAGTATGGCGGCGCCTATCTGCTGCCGGTCGCACAGGCGCTGCTGGATCAGGACGGCCTCCGCTGGGTCGATGCGCCGGAAGAACGGTGGCTGCCAGCTTTTCGCGTCTTTGCAGTCGACCGGATGATGCGGTTGATTCGCGAAGATCTGGAGGCTTTGGGCATTCGCTTCGATGTCGTGGCCTCCGAGAGGGAGCTGGTCGAACAGGGGGGCGTCGACGCGGCTCTGCATTTTCTCGAAGACCGGGGGCTGGTCTACGAGGGGGTACTGGACCCGCCGAAAGGCAAGATTCCCGAAGACTGGGAGCCGCGCCCGCAAGTCTTGTTTCGCGCCAGCCAGTATGGCGACGAAGTTGACCGGCCACTAAAGAAGTCCGACGGATCTTGGACTTACTTTGCTGCCGACATTGCCTATCACCTGGACAAATTCAGGCGGGGATTTCCGGTGATGATCAATGTTTGGGGCGCTGATCATGGCGGTTATGTCAAGAGAATGCAGGCCGCGGTAAAAGCGATTACAGATGACTCAGGAGAACTTGACGTCAAGCTCTGCCAGCTGGTGAACCTGCTGGATGGAGGCGAACCTGTACGCATGTCGAAGCGCGCCGGTACCTTCGTCACGTTGCGCGATGTTGTTGATCGAGTTGGTTGCGGTGTCTTTCGCTTTATTATGCTGACGCGGAAGAATGACGCTCCTCTTGACTTTGACTTCCAGAAGGTTACTGAACAGACTCGAGACAATCCGGTCTTTTACGTTCAGTATGCGCACGCTCGATGTCGCTCGGTCCTGCGCCATGCGCTCGCCGAACTCGGTGCCGACCAGGTCTCCGACACGGCCCTGAAGGGCGCCCCGCTCGGTCGCTTGACCGATCCGGCGGAGCTTGATTTGATCAAGCAATTGGCGGGTTGGCCGCAAGTCGTCGAGGGCGCTGCGGAAGCCCATGAGCCGCACCGGGTGGCTTTTTATCTGCAGGATGTGGCACAGGCATTTCACGGTCTCTGGACGAGGGGAAAGGAGGACGCGCAGTTGCGCTTCATCCATCTCGATGACGTGCCGTTAACCATCGCACGGCTGGCGTTGGTTCGCGCTGCACAGATCGTTATCGCCTCCGGTCTCGCCGTTATCGGCGTTGAGCCCGTGGAAGAGTTGCGCTGATGCTGGAGAACCCCCAACGCAACGGCATCGAAATTCCGGAACGCCCGTCCGTTGCCTCGGGAGTTGAGGACGGCGGGCGGCTGCGTCGAAACGTCCTGCTGTGGGGCGGAATCGCCGCGGCCGCGCTGGTGGTGCTGGCAGTCGTCGCGTTCGTTTTCTCTGGCCACGGTGACAGAGTGGCGCGGCAGGCCTCGGAGGCGCCTCTCATCCGGGCAGAGCAACAGCCGATGAAGGTGGCGCCGGAGACTCCGGGCGGCATGCAGGTGCCGAATCGCGATATGCTGGTCTACGAGCGGATGCATGGCTCTCCTGGAGCCCCTCCGCCAGTGGAACGCCTGTTGCCGGAACCCGAGCAGCCGATGACGCCGCCGCAACCCAAGCCGGCAGTTTCGCCAGCGGAGCCGCCTTTGCTATCTCCCCCGAGCAGCGAAGGCGTGGCCGGTGCCGGGCAACGGCCCCTTGCCGAGGCCCCCTTGTCTCCGTCGGGAGAGGCCAACCCGGAGCCGCAGCGGGTGCCCCCGCCCGCCGTACCCCTTTCGAAGCCGCCGGTGGTGACGAAAGCCACGCCGGTCGTACCCCCCCCTCCTCCCCCGCCTGCCAGGAGTCTGGCCCCTCCGACGCCAGCGGCGCCTTCAAAACCCGCCAAGATCGCAACCGGCAACTACCAGGTGCAACTCCTCGCCGGCCGCAACGAGGATGATGTGAGGAATGCGTGGGCGAAGCTGAAAGCTCAGAACGGCGATGTTCTGGGCTCATTGTCTCCGGTGCTGGCACCAACCCGGTTGGGTGACCGGGGCACGTATTACCGTCTGCGCGCCGGGCCGCTGGAAAGCGAGACCAAGGCCCGGGCGGCTTGCAAGCGGCTTTCGAGCCGCGGAGCATCCTGCATCGTCATCAGGCCCGGCAGCTGACGTGGTGGGGCCACACCCACGAGCGGTCATCTTCGGTGTCGCCGGGCCAACCCTCACCGATAGGGAGCGGCACTTTTTCGCGGAAGTCGATCCCCTCGGATTCATACTGTTCGCGCGGAATTGCCTTGATCCAACCAGCACACGCGCGCTCGTCGCCGACCTGCGGGAATCCGTCGGACGCTCCGATGCCCTTGTGCTGATCGATCAGGAAGGCGGGCGCGTGCAAAGGCTTAAACCGCCGTTGTGGAGGGCGGCGCCGCCCGCGGAGGCCTTTGGCCGTCTCGCCGAGGTGGATGAGGCCAACGCGGTGGAAGCTGTCTGGCTGAACAGCCGCCTGCTTGCGGCGGACCTGATCGCACTCGGGATCGACGTGGACTGCGCGCCGGTGCTTGATGTCCGCCAGCCTGAAGGACACGACGTCATTGGGGATCGCGCCTTCGCAAAGCGATCCGAAACGGTCGCGCTGCTGGGCCGCGCCAGCTGCACCGGATTTCTCGCCGGCGGCGTGCTGCCCGTGATCAAGCATATTCCGGGTCATGGCAGGGCCACTCCCGACAGCCATGAAGACCTTCCGGTTGTGAGCGCCCCTCATGAAGACCTTCATCGCGTGGATTTTGCCCCCTTCGCAGCCCTTGCGGAGATGCCGATGGCAATGACGGCGCACGTGATTTACGACGTCATTGATTCTGCGGCGCCCGCGACCACTTCGGCCAAAGTCATCCGGGAGGCGATCCGGGGTGCCATCGGCTTCGACGGTCTGCTGATTTCCGATGATCTGTGCATGCGGGCACTCTCCGGCCGCGCCGGGGATCGCACCCGTGCGGCCCTTGCGGCCGGCTGCGAT
>DAIQPV010000145.1:0-7614 GCA_036787145.1 Rhodospirillales bacterium | reverse complement strand
CGCCCGATAGGCCTGATGCGGGACCGCGAGAACCACGGCGCCGCCTGGCCGGAGCTGCGCGGCGGGGATCAGCCGCAATCCGTACGTCGCTTGCACATCGGCGGGCTCAGCGGCCGGATCGGCGAGCTGAACGCGCGCTCCAAGAGCCTGTAGTTCTTCAACAAGTTCCGGAACGCGCGAGTTCCGGCAATCCGGCACGTCTTCCTTAAACGTGACCCCGAGAACGACGATGTCGCCGGCGCCAGCGCCGGCTGGTCTTGTCCGCAGCAGGCGCTTGATCGTCTCTTGGGCGATCCACGCACCCATGCCGTGGTTGATCCGACGGCCGGCGAGGATCACTTCGGGGTGATATCCCTCTCTCTCCGCGCGGTCGGTGAGGTAATAGGGATCAACCCCGACACAGTGGCCGCCGACGAGCCCTGGCGAAAACGGCAGAAAGTTCCATTTGGTCGCTGCGGCGGCGAGGACGTCCCGCGTATCGATGCCGAGACGGCCGCAGATCATCGCCAGTTCGTTCATCAGCGCGATGTTCAGGTCGCGCTGCGTGTTTTCGATGGCTTTGGCCGCTTCCGCGGTCCGGACATCGGGTGCCTCGTGCAGCCCGGCGTCGATGACGCTGCCATAGACGGCGCGAATGATCGCCAGCGTCTCGGCGTTCCGCGCGGCGATCACCTTGACGACAGTCTCGAGTCTGTGCTGGCGGTCGCCGGGATTAATGCGCTCGGGCGAATAGCCCACATCGAAGTCCTCGCCACAGATCAGTCCCGAAGCCCGCTCCAGTTCCGGAATGCACTCCTCCTCGGTGGCACCCGGATATACGGTCGATTCGAACACGACGATCGCGCCGCGCCGCAGGCTGGCCCCCAGTGAGCGGGCTGCCGCCAGCAGCGGCCGCAGATCGGGCTTGCGCAACTCGGTAAGCGGCGTTGGGACGCAAACGATATGAAAGTCCGCGGCGGAGAGGTCACGGGAGTCCGCCGTGAAGTGGAGAAACGGCAGCGCCAGGTCCGCTGCGTCGGCTTCGCCAGTCCGATCTCTGCCGTCTCGCAGGTCGGAGATGCGCGCAACGTCCACGTCGAAGGCGACGACGCGGCAGCCGCGCCTGGCGAACGCGCAGGCCACCTGGATGCCGACATATCCGAGGCCGGTGACCGAAATGACACGTTCGTGCTGCATCAGGCCGGCTGGCGTCAGCATCGTTCGGGCGGGAGGTGAGCCCCAGCGGGCGGCGGACAGGTGAGCGCTCCCAGACCCAACCGGCTGCGGGCTCGCAAAGTCAACCCAAAGGAAACGCGATCCGCCAAGCACCACAGCAGGCGCGAAAGAAATCGCGGATCGGCACCCCGCGCCACTTTGCAGAGGCGCATGAAGTCGCCGAAGCGCCGATCGGCGGGACGCTTCTCAAGACAGCTTCTGAGCCAGAACTTCATGATTCTGGTCAGCATCACGTCCCATTCGGTCTCGCCAAAGGGGAGATGGTTCCGGCAATAGTCGGCGACGCGGTAGAGTTCGCTTGCGTGGCTGAAAATATCGACGCGCCGACGCAAGGACGCGCCGTGAGCGGCGTGCTGACGATAGTAATTCAACGGCTCGGCGACGAAAGCAATGTCCCCCAGCATCAACATCTTGATCCAGACAAGCCAATCGCCGCTGAGGCGCATTGTTTCGTCGGCGAAGCCGATTCGCTCGAACAGGTCCTTGCGAAAAACGACAGCACTGAAATTCGGGATGGTGTTTCGGTACAGCAGATACCGTCTGCATTCTTCGATGCCGCTGTTGACAAACCCGGATTGCCACCGCTCATCTTTGGTCAAGCTGCAGTAATCAACGGTAGACAGGAAGGTGCCGTTCTCGTCGATCTGGTTGGATTGACAATAGGCAACGCCGACCGAAGGATTCTTCATGACAACGCCGACGAGGGTCTCAAGGAAGCGGGCATCGGCATAATCGTCAGCTTCAGCGACCCAGATCAGTTCGCCACGGGCCATGCGCACGCCGCGGTTGAGGGGAATGAACGGTGAGCCGCTGTTGCGCTCGCTCTCGAAGCAGCGCAACCGCCGGTCGGCGCGGAAGGGTTCGATGGCCTCCCCGCTCTCATCGGTCGAGCCATCGTCGATGTAAATGACTTCGAAGCGATTGTAGGTCTGCGCCAGGATACTTTCCATCCGTCGGCGCAGAAAGCGGCCGTGGTTGTAGTTGGTCACGATCACCGAGACCAAGGGCAGCCTGTTGCCAATGCTGGAACTCAAATTGCGGTCCATGCCTAGAGTGCTAGGCCAATGTCCGGAAAGGGCTTCCAATAGCCGACTGGCGCCCGGTAAACCATGCGCTTGCCGGAAGCATTCAGGGAAATCAGGGCGGTGCTCACGAACGATACCACAAGGGCGCCGGGCCGGGCTCGCTCAGCCGGCCAGAACGGACTCGGAATCCTGACCCTCGAGCAGGATGACTTCATCGGCAATGTCTATCCAAGCCTGTCGGTGGGAAATGGCCAACACCGTCATCGACCGGGAGATGCGCTTGATGTTCTCGCAAATCTCCAGTTCCGTTTCCGAATCGAGCGCACTGGTCACCTCATCCAGGATCAGCAGCTTCGGCTGATGAACGATGGCCCGCGCCAACGCGATCCTTTGTCGCTGTCCGCCGGAAAAGCGAGCCCCTTTTTCGCCCACCTCGGTCGCCAAACCGTCCGGCAAGCGGGCGATGAAGTCGCCGGCCCCGGCAAGGTGCAGCGCTTCAAGCGCCCGTGCTTCGCCGATGTCAGGGTCGCCCAGCGTGATGTTGGCGAGAATGGTATCGTGCAGGAGGATCAGTTCCTGCGGAACGTAGCCGATAACCCGCCGCCATGCCCGCAGCTCGATCTCGCCGAGAGGGGTGCCGTCGATCAGGATCTCGCCCCGGTCAGGCTTATAGAACCCCAGCAGCAGGTCGGTCAGCGTGGTTTTGCCGGTGCCGGACGCACCGACGATCAGCGTTAGCTTGCGCGCCGGAATGCGCAGATTGAGATTATTGATGATGCGCACGTCGCCAAACGAAAAACTGACGTTCCGGAAGGTGCAGCCCACGTCCAGCGAAGGAATTCTTGCGCCGAAAACGGGCTCGCGCGCCGACTCGGCTTCCTCGGTCATGGACTGAACGGAGCGATAGGCACTTTCGGCGGCGATCGCCTCCTGGTACTGCGCCTGAACCCGGCCAAGGGTTTGCACCGTGCGCTGCAGCAGCACGCCCATGACCACGACCGTCGCAATCGGCATTTGGCCGTAGGTGATCAGGATGTAGAAGCCCGCCGCCATCATGATCATCAGCAGCGGCTCCTGGAGATTGTTCAGCAGGTTCTTGCTGATCATCTCCCAGCGGACCGCCGTGCGAATCTGCTCGATTTTCCGGTGAAACAGCTTGGCGAATTCGTCTTCACGGGCCATCGCCTTCAGCGGCTTTATGCCGATGATGGCATCGCTCAGCCGCGTCACCAGTTCGCGCGAGCGTTTGATATTGCGGCGCCCGGCCTTGTCCGCCATGCGAACGAAGGAATGCATCGACAACACCACGACGCCGCCGACGACGATCGAAATCGACGCAAGCTGCCACGAGACGGCGAACGCGACGGCGACATTGATCAGGGTCTGAATGGCATTGGAGATGTAGCGGGAGATCATCAGGTAGAGGATCCCCGACATCGTCGATTCGAGGCCGACACCGTTGACCAGTGTTCCGGTTGGTTTGCTGGTGAAATAGCTCCAGCGGGCCTTCAGCAGCGCGTTGATCAGATCTTCGCGAAGCTTGTTCCCGACATTCGCCACGGCCCGCGCGACATAGACCATGGCCAGGACGGTCAATGCCGCCTTCACCACCACGGCAATCACGACGACCGCCAGCAGCACCTCCAGAGTCGCGGGCAGGCCGACGCTCGCGAGCACATCGACGACGGTGCGGCCGGCCAGCGAGCTTGTGTGGCTGCTCTCGTCACCAACCATGGAAATCAGGGGCACCAGGCTGGCGATGCCGAATCCCTGGGCAATGCTCGCGAACAGCAGGCACACCACCACCATCCAGGGATTGGCGCCTCGAAACGCGAAAAAAAGTCGGACCAGCCTGATCACGGGGGAGAGATGTCCTGTCCGGGATCGGTTCTTCGGAGGACGGGCAACCATCTCCGAAGAACGAGAGAACGAATGCGCGACATGTCGCCAGCGGTTAAGTTATGACTTACCAGACGCACGATGCTTTCTCCAACCTTCCGTGCCGCCTGATCATCGCGCGACGTCGGCAGCCGTGCGCAAACCGATGAGCGTTAAATCCGGCTTGTCTAACTGGCCCGCCGATTGGCGTTCTGCCGCAAGAGATATCAATGGACCCCCGCATTCCGCTTCGCCTGCTCCGCCGTCTTCTCCCGGTCTTGCCGGCCCCCGTAAAGCAAACGCTGGGCGCATTGGTTCCCGATGCCGCCTCCACGCAAGAGCGCCTGGCCGCCTTTCCGACCGAAGGCCTGCCGTTGGAGAAACCAGTGGTCATCCGCTGGAACGACCATCAGGTGCCTTACATCGAGGCGGAGAGCGATCACGATCTCGCCGTCGCCTTCGGCATGGTCCATGCCCACCTGCGTCTGGGACAGATCGCCCTGTTCAAGCGGTTTTTTTATGGCCGCATCTCTGAGCTGGCGGGGCCGCTCGCGCGCGATCTCGATCATGCGATCCGCATCATGGACTTTGGGCACGCCGCGGCTGAGTGGGAAAGGCGCATGCCCGAAGAGACGCGCGCCTGGGTTCAGGCTTTTGTCGATGGCCTGAACGCCTACCAGGATCGCCTGCCCCGCCTGCCGCCTGAATTCCGGCTGATGGGGATGCGGCCGGAGACGTTTACGTTCCGCGACATTCTTGTCGGCTCTCGCTTCGCCGGTACCGATTTCACCTGGCTGAACTACTTTCCGCTGCTGGAACGGCGCGGTCGGCCAGGGTTTGCGAAATTGTGGAATCGGACCCTGGAGACAGGAGAAACCCCGACGTCGAGCAGCCGGCCCGACGCTCCGGGGGCCGAGCTGGAAGACCTGCTGCTGAACACGCCCCGCTCCGGCAGCAACTCGGTGGTTGTTTCGCCCGGCCGCAGCGAGACGAATGCGGCGTTGATCGCCAATGATCCGCACCTCGGCCTGTCGCTGCCGAATCTGTGGATCCTGGTTGGCTTGCGCTCTCCCACCTTCGACGTGGTTGGGCTTTCGATCGTCGGTCTCCCCATGCTTGGCCTCGGCCGCAACCCCGATCTGGCCTGGGGTGGGACCAACCTCCGCGCTGCGTCCAGCGACCTGTACGACGTGTCGGGGCTTGACCAGAATTCTTTCGAAACGCGGGAGACGGTCATTCGTTCGCGGTTCTGGCGCTCGACGACCCGCAAAATCCGTCGCAGCGCCTTCGGCCCGATCATTTCCGATTCGAAGACGGTGAAGTGCGGCGGACGAGGGCCGATCGCGCTGCGCTGGGTCGGTCACGAACCCAACGATGAAATGACCAGCTTCATGAACTGCGCCCGGGCTCGGAACGCCGACGAGTTCCGTCGTGCCTTCATCGGCTACGGCGTCTCAGGCCAGAATATGCTGTTCGCCACACGCTCCGGCGACATCGGCCACATCCTGGCGGTCACGCAGCCGGTACGAACCGCCTTTCCGAAAGACGACCTGGTGCTGGACGCCAAGGATCCGGCAACCCACTGGCGCGGTTTCGCAGGCGTCATGGACCTGCCGATGCGGCTCAATCCGGAAGCGGGGGTGATTGCCTCGGCCAACGACCGGCCGGCGGGGACCGACGTGCCGATCGGTTTCACCTTCGGTTCGGAAGATCGGATCCTCCGTCTCTACGACCTGCTGGGCAGACGGGAGAAGCTGAGGTTCGAGGATCTCGCGGGATTGCAAAGGGACACCTATGCGCCTGACGCGGCGGGGCTGTCGCTGGCGCTTGCCCGCCAACTGGAAGCAGCCCTGGATGCCACGACGGCGCTGACGATGAAACTGGCGGCGTGGGACGGAGATTATTGCGAGGCGTCGAGCGGCGCCGTCGCTTTCGAGACGTTTTTGCATCACGTGGTGCTGCGCCTTTACGACGGGAAGCGGCCGTCCGATTTGCCAGACCTCTACAGTCAGTGGAGTTATCTCACCACGTATCTGATGCCTGACCTTGCGGAGCTCGACCCCGCCAAACGGGGGCAGTTGCTCCGCGCGGCGGCGGAAGCGGCGGAGCGCGATGCCGCCCGCTATCCCACCTGGGGAGACATGCACCGGCTGCGGCTCGGCCATCAGCTTTCCCGGCTGCCGGTGCTGCGCGGCGCCTTTATCGTCGCTAACCTGCCGGCCGGCGGCTCGCGGCAGACGCCGATGAAAATGGCGCACGGACTGGTCAATGGCCGACACGCGGCCACCTTCGGCTCAATGGCGCGGCACATCTCCGACATGTCCGATCCGGATGCCAACTGGTTCACGTTGCTTGGCGGCAATGACGGCTGGCTCGGCAGCGCCAATTTCTGTGACCAGCTTCCGCTGTGGCGGGAGAGCCGGTTCATCCGCATGCCGCTGCGCCGCGAGACGATCGCGGCAGAATTCCCGATGGTGACGACCTTGCAGCCCAAGCAGACGCGCTGAGGCCGCCCGGCGATCCTCGCTCCTGCTATAATACCGTGAGGAGCGCGCGACGCGCCCCGGCCTCTTCTCGATGATAGGAGGACCGCGCATGGACAATCGCTGGTCGGATCAGGATGCGGAAGCGGCGATAGAGCGCTGGACCAAGCAGGGTGCCGGCATGGACCTGGCGCTGCGCACCTACACCACCCGGCTGCTGGGCTCAGAGCCGAAGCTGGTGATCCATGGCGGCGGCAACACCTCGGTGAAGACCACGGTCCGCGATCGCTTCGGCGACCCGATCGAGGTGATCTGCGTCAAGGGATCCGGCTGGGACATGGCAGTCATCGAGCCCCCGGGCCTGCCCGCGGTGCGTCTGGAGCCGCTGCGCCGGCTGGTTGATCTCGACAGCCTGTCCGACGAGGACATGGTGAGGGAGCAGCGCGCCAACCTGATCGACCCCGCCTCCCCCAATCCTTCGGTCGAGACCCTGCTGCACGCGTTCCTGCCCCACACCTTCATCGACCATACGCATGCCAACGCCGTGCTGGCGCTGACCGACCAGCCGCACGGCGAACTTCTATGCCGGCAGATCTGGGGCGACACGATGACGCTGGTCCCCTACGTCATGCCTGGCTTCGCGTTGGCGAAGGCGGCGCTCGCCGCGTATCGCGAGCGGCCTGACGTCCAGGGCATGATCCTGCTGAAACACGGCGTTTTCACGTTTGGGGACACGGCGCGCCAGGCCTATGACCGGATGATCGGCGTGGTGACGGCGGCGGAAGCGCGCATCGCCGACGCACGGCGCGTCAGCGTCGCCGGCGTTCATCTCCCGAAGGGGCTGGGTCGGCACCGGCCAAAGTCATTTCATCCGGCGAAGCTGCCGATGCGGATCGCCCCCGTCGCCGCGGTTGCTCCGATCCTGCGCGGGCTGACGGCGCTGCCGGAAGGTGCCGGGGGCCACCGTCGCTTCATCCTCGACTTCCGCTCCGGCCCGCAGATCGAGGACTTTG
>DAIQPV010000144.1:0-7627 GCA_036787145.1 Rhodospirillales bacterium | reverse complement strand
ACGGTACGCTGTCGAAGAGATTGGTCGTGACCCGGGCGTTTTCACTCACCCCTTTGATAAGGCCGCTGGCGAGCAGGGCCTCCAGTTGCGGCTGCGTCACCTCGAGGGCAACGAACGGCAGCGAGCCGATTGGTCGAACCTCGGTCACCCCCACCGCCGCGAGATGCTGCGCCAGGTGGAGACGGGTGGTGTTGATCTCAGCAGCGGACAACGAAGCGTCGTTGCCGGCCATCAACTCGGCAATGACGGAGATCCGCTTCGCCGTGGCCAGTAAGGCGCGCGTTTCGGAAGCCCCCTGAATATCCCGACTTACGGGATCTTGGGCGAGCGCCGCCCTACTTGCGGGTAAACCAATCATCGCAAAGATCGCGGCAATGGCCGTAATTCGCATCCAAGCCCGACTAAGGCCGTAGCGAAACATGATATCAGTTGTCATTAGTGGTTCGTCCCAATTTCGGCTTTTATATAAGCTCGCAAGAAGCAACCGAGGGGCGCAACTGCTGGTTGCTAAAACGACGTCCTGTTTATCCGATTTCCCCGCTGCGTACCCCCCATTAAAGCGATATTATTATACCATATGAAGGCTTCCTTCCCAAGTTGGTGTTGAGCCACGTTATACTGCTGACACGGCAAGGACTCGCCCAAGCCTCGCTGTGACGTCAACGGTGGTCCCGACCGCCCACAATGAAAGGAGCCGATTTGACTGTTCAGCCACAACAGGCAGCGAGCCGGGAGAGCGCCGGGGCGCCGGGTGGTCTCCTGACCATCGGCGGCGACCTCTCCGTGCGGCGGCTGGGATTTGGTGCGATGCGCCTGTGCGGGCGGGACGTCTGGGGCGAGCCGTCGGACGTTGCGGCGGCGAAGCAGGTTCTGCTTCGCGCTGTGGAACTCGGCATCACGCTGATCGATACCGCCGACGCCTACGGCCCGGACGTCAACGAGCGGCTGATCGCCGACACGCTATACCCCTACCCCGATCATCTCGTAATCGCGACCAAGGGCGGGCTGACGCGACCGCGGCGCGAGGCATGGACCCGCAATGGCCGGCCGGAGCATCTGCGTTTGGCGTGCGAGGGAAGCCTGCGGCGCCTCAAACTTCAGCGCATCGATCTGTATCAGTTGCATGCGCCGGATCCGGCCGTGCCGCTCGAAGACTCCGTCGGCACGCTGGCTGACCTGCAGAGCGAGGGAAAGATTCGCCACATTGGCGTTTCCAATGTAAGCGTCGACGAACTGCGCCGGGCGCGGCGCGTCGCGCCGATCGTGTCCGTCCAAAATCGCTACAACATCTCCGACCGCGCCTCCGAAGACGTGTTGCGCGAATGCGAGAAGCTGGGGATCCCCTTCCTTCCGTGGTACCCGCTGGCGGCGGGAAGCTCCGCCCGCGGCGGTCGCGCGCTGTCCAGGGTAGCGGAGCAAAAGGGCGCCACGCCGGCGCAGATCGCGCTTGCCTGGCTGCTGACGCAGTCGCCGGTGTTGGTGCCGATCCCCGGCACGTCTTCCCTGAAGCACCTGGAGGAAAACGTCGCGGCGGCCGAGCTTGTGCTTTCGGAACAGGACCTGCGCGAACTGCGGTGAGAACCGGCTGGGCCGGCAGGTTCAAACCGGGACTCGGATCGGCCGGGCCTCCCGGCAGGCCCGGCTTTCTTGATGCGCTCCTGTGCAGCGACGAGCTGCTTCGTGGTTGATCGTGCAGCCTCGCCGACGCCCTCTGCGTCAGCGCTTTGCGTTCATCGCCGCGGGGCCGCTCCGACCGGTATTCAGGCGTTCAGCGCCAATGGCCGCGAACGATACGCTTCGAAGTCAGGAACCAGGCGATCGTACTCCCCCACCATCAACGGCGAGGAGATGACGAAATCGGCGCTGGCGCGATTGCAGGCGATCGGGATGTTCCAGACAACGGCCAGTCTCAACAGTGCCTTGACGTCCGGATCATGCGGCATCGGCTGCAGCGGATCCCAGAAGAAGATCAGGAAATCGACCTCACCGTCTGCAATCTTGCCGCCGATCTGCTGATCGCCGCCCAACGGGCCGCTCTGCAGATTGGTGATCGGAAAGCCGAGCTCCTGTTCGAGGATCTTTCCCGTGGTGCCGGTGGCATAGACGATGTGGCTGGCCAGCAGGTCGCGATTGTATTTCGCCCATTCCAGCAGATCGCGCTTGCGATGATCATGCGCGATAAGGGCGATCTTCTTGCGGGTCGTCATCGCAATCTTATGGTCTGCCGCGGCCGTGCCTGTCTCAAGCGCGGAAGCCGGCGCCACCGGGGTTTCGGCTCCGCCCGCGTCCTGCTCCAGCAGCGCCTCGTCGACGCCATCAACGTTAAGATCGTACATGGTCACAACCTCCTTAAGTCGGTTGACCGTTTCGCTGCAACAACCGGCCAGGCGCCGACTGAGCGCCGCCGATGTTGCGACGCAAAATAACGGATCGCGGCAGCGCAAAAACAAGGTGGGCCCGGACCGGGAGGGGATGCGGAAAGTCACAGTGGTGCATTTTCGGCACGGCAATGCGTTATCGTCTTGAAGCAGTTTGCTTTTTGGCGGCTGCCGTTAAAGCCGGGTGAAATATCTGCTTTCGCCAGCGCCAGGCGGCTTTCCGAAAAACACGTCTTGGGTCACCTGGCCGTTGTCTTTATTTCGCGAGCGCCGCCCAGGTCCCCCGTACCGTCTTTTTTTGGGGACGTTTTGCGGCGCTCCTCTCCGGTAGTGCCATCCACCGAAGCAGCTTCAGTAAATCCCAGTCACGATCCCTGATAACGGCTGGGCAGCCACAACGCGATCTCGGGGAAGAGGCAGAGCAGCAGGATTCCCACGACCATCAGCACAAGAAACGGAGCCACCCCCCACATGATCTCCTTTAGCGGGATGTCGGGTGCGATGCCGTTGATGACGAACAGGTTCAGACCCACGGGCGGATGGATCAGCCCCATCTCCATGATGATGGTCATGACCACGCCGAACCAGATCAGGTCGATGCCAAGCGCTTCGAGCGCCGGCAGGATGACCGGGGTAACCATCAGGATGATCGCCACGGGCGGCAGGAAAAAACCGAGAACGATCAGGAAAATGCACGTCCAGAAGAAGAACTGCCATTTGCCCATGTCCAGCGAGACGATCCACTGCGCCAGGTCCTGGGTCACGTGCAGGTAGCTCATGACATAGGTGTAGAGGAACGACATCGCGATGATCATCATGATCATCGCCGACTCCCGGGCGGTGCCGGAGAGGATCACCTTGAGGTCCGCCCAGCGCCAGCAGCCATAGATCAGCATCACCATCACCAGCGCGCCGAACGCGCCGATGCCGGCAACCTCCGAGGGCGTCGCCCAGCCGCCGTAAAGCGCCACCATGACGATCAGGATCAGCACCAGGAACGGCAACAGTCGCGGCAGGCTGTTGAGGCGGTCCTGCCAGCTGTGGTGCTCGGCCACGTAAGGCTGTGCCGCCGTTCCGGTGGCAGCAGCGGCTATTGTCTGCCGCTTTTCCACCCAGGACTTGTAGACGACCCAGAGCGCAAACAGCGTTGTCAGCATGATTCCGGGGCCGACCCCCGCCATGAACAATTTGCCGATCGACTGCTCGGTTGCGAGCCCGTAGAGGATCAAGGTGAGGCTGGGCGGGATCAGGATGCCGAGGGTGCCGCCGGCGGCGATCAGCCCGGAAGCAAGGCGGGATGAGTAGCCGCGCTTGCGCATCTCCGGGATGCCCGAGGAGCCGATTGCCGAACAGGTGGCGGGCGAAGAGCCGCACATCGCGGCAAACACCGAGCAGGCGAGCGTGTTCGCCAGCCCGAGGCCACCCGGCACTTTGTACAGCCAGCTGTTCAGGGAGTTATACAAGTCGGATCCGGCCCGCGATTTGCCGATCGCAGCCCCCATCAGGATGAACAGGGGGATGGTGAGCAGGGTAAAGCTGTTCAGCTCGGAGTAAATGGTCTCGGCGACGATATCGAGCTGCACCGAGGGCATGAACAGGAACATGAAGATCAGCGCGACCGCGCCCACGGCAAACGCGATGGGCATGCCGGAAAACAGGAAGGCGAAGGTGCCCAGCGCGTAGAGCAAGCCGATGTGCAACGTGCTCATCGCTGTGCGCTCCGGGTGCCGACCGTGTAAGAGTCTCTCTCGCGGCCGGGATGCAGGTCGGAGGCCTCTTCCGCCGCCTGCACCTCGGCATCATGGTGGGCAGGCACGTTCCGCGCGCCGACGACGTCCGGCAGGCTGTCCTCGTAGATTTGGATCAGCAACTGCAGACCCAGTGTTGTCATCCCCAACGCCATGAAGACGAAGACCGTCCACAGCGGCGGGCCCCAGGTGCTGTCGCTGATCCGGCCCTCCTCCCAGGCTTCGTGGAATAACTGCCAGGATTGCCAGGCGATGAAGGCGCAGAACAACAGCGACAGCACGTCCGCCACCAGCATCCGCCAGTGCGTCCACCGCCTTGGCGTGATTTCACTGAGGATTTCGATGGTGACATGGCCTCGTGTGAGCTGCGTGTGGGCCGCGGCCATGAACGTGGCGATGATCAGCAGCATAACGCTGAACTCGATCTCCCAGTCGGTCGGCCAGGCGAACACGTAGCGGACGACCACCTCGAAGACGAGAACACAGGTGGCGACACAGATCAGGCCGGCCGACAGATAGCCCATCAGCACATTGAACTGCTTGACGGCCCGAATGACCGCGGTCACGGCGGCTCCCTCCCCTCTTGTCGCGCCTTGTTCAGCGCTGCGCCTGCTCGACCGCCAAAGCCATATTGAGCAGTTCCTGGCCGTTGCTCACGCGCTCGGCGAAATCCTTGTAGGCGCTGGCTTCCGCGACCTTCCGCCATTGATCGAACTGCTGCTGGTTCATGTCGTGCACCTGCGCGCCGGCCTCCTTGAACACCACCGCCGCGCGGTCGTCGTCTTTCTTCGCCTGTTCGATGCCGAACGGCTCGAGGCTCGCCCCGACCTCGACAAAGATCTTCTGTTGCTCCGGCGTGAGCGCGTTGAACGTCGCCGTCGAAATCGCCAGCGGCTCCAGCATGAACCAGAATGTCTTGTCGCGGGCGGTGGTCAGGTTTTTGGTGAACTCCTGCAGCCGATAGCTCATCAGCGACGTGCTGGACGTTACCGCGGCGTCGAGAACGCCCGATTGCATTGCCGCATAGACCTCGCTGGACGGCATGCTGGTAATGGCGGCGCCGGCCGCTTTCAACATCAGGTCCATCTCGCGGCTGGCGCCTCGCGCCTTCATCCCCTGCACATCTTCGGGCACCAGCACGGCCTTGCCGATCGAAGCCACGCCGCCGCCCTGCCACACCCAGGTCAGCAGCTTGATGCCCTTCTCCTCCAGGATCCTGTTCAGTTCCTTGCCGATTGGCGCGTCCTTCCAGCGCATGCCCTCGTCGTAGCTGCTGACCAGGGCCGGCATGAGCGTGATGTTGACAGCCGGGACTTCGCCGCCGCCGTAGGCCAGCGGCACCAGGCTCAGGTCAAGGGCGCCCTTGCGCAGCGAGCTGAACTGGGCGGTTGCCTTGACGAGCGAGCTGTTGGGATGGATCTCGAACTTGATCTTGCCGCCCGTCCGGCTCTCGACTTCCTGAGCGAACTTGCGGCAGAGGCGATCGCGGAAGTCCCCTTCGTCGTTCTGACTGGCGGGGAACTGATGGGAAATCTTCAAGACCTTTGCATCCTGTGCCTCAGCAGCAAAGGACACGGTGGTCAACAACAGCGCAGCGCCGAGAATCCGTCCTAATTTCGCAGGGCCCAGCAACATGACATTCCTCCTTGTTCTTCCTGATGGCAGCGGCAATGCGGTCCTGGCGGCCCTGTTCCCGACGTTGGAAATACCTTCGGTCGTTGTCCTGCTGGTGCCGGACGTGCGCCTAAGCGGCGGGACAAGCGAGCTTCTTCATCCTCGTTTCCTTCCCGCCAGCGTGACATTCGACAGCGTGTCACCAACACCGAAGAAAACGGCCGAACCACGCGCTTAAAGAACAAGAGATACCTTGCTTCCAGAGCCCCCACAGCCGGGCGGCGGCCCGTCAATGGTGCAGTCCATATTTTGATGCTGAAGTTCTAATTTATAGACTGCTAATTTATGCCAGCCTCTTCTTCACGAAATGCTCGACCCTTTGGCCTCCCGACCCGTTCTGCTGAAAGTGGGCAACTCTCCCAGAGTTACAAAGTTTGTTATACTTAGTGTTGGGTCGTCTGCAGGTATTTTCAATGGACTGGAGATGAGGACAATACAATGACGCGGCAAGCGACAAACACCCGCAGGCCCACCTCAAACGGTTGCTGTCTGAGCCCCGATGCGCGCAAGCCGTCTCGGTATGCAGGCCAAAAACCGAATTCACCGGCGCCGATGACAGAAGCAGCGCCCACTCTGAACCCGTCCCAGCCGACCTAGGAACGATCATGCCCCGTCTGACCCTGCTTTCGCTGTACCAAGCCGCAAGACCACCACGCGGCAAGACGTTCATGGAGACCCCGGACGGTCGCCGCACAACCTACTCCGACTTCGAGGCGACCACGGCCAAGATCGCTCATGCGCTGCAACAGGCGGGCGTGCGAAAAGGCGATCGGGTCGCAGCACAGGTGGAGAAATCGCCGGAAGCGCTGTGCCTGTTTTTCGCTTGCCTTCGCGCCGGCGCGATCTACCTGCCCTTGAACACCGCCTATACGCACGCGGAGGTCGCGTACTTCGTCGGGGATGCCGAGCCACGGCTGCTGGTCTGCTCGCCCGGCAACGAGGCGGATCTTGCGACCGTGGCGGGGCCGGCGCAGGCGAGCCTCGCCACCCTCGACCGATCCGGAGGCGGGACCCTGATGCAGTCGGCCCGAAGCTGCCCGGAGACTTTCGACGATCTTCCCGCTGACGAAGACGAGATCGCGGCAATCCTCTACACCTCCGGAACCACCGGGCGCTCCAAGGGTGCGATGCTCACGCACCGGAATCTCGCATCGAACGCGCTGACCTTGCGCGACTTCTGGCGATTTACCGCCGACGACCTCCTGCTGCACGCACTGCCGATCTATCACGTGCACGGACTGTTCGTGGCCGCGAACGTCTCCCTGCTGGCCGGGGCCTCAATGCTGTTTCTGCCCGGCTTCCAGGCAGATGAGGTGATCCGGCTGCTGCCGCGCGCCACCTCCATGATGGGCGTTCCCACCTTTTATACCCGGCTGCTGGAGCAGCCGGCGTTCACGCGCGAACTCGTCCGGCATGTGCGGCTGTTCGTCTCGGGCTCCGCCCCCCTGCTCGCCTCCACGCACCAGGAGTTCGAGGCGCGCACCGGCCATCGCATCGTCGAGCGCTACGGGATGACCGAAACGAACATGAATGCGTCCAATCCCTACGACGGCCCCCGCGTCGCCGGCACGGTGGGCGTGCCGTTGCCCGGCGTGGAGATCCGCGTCACAGACCCCAAGAGCGGAACCCCGCTCCCCCAGGGCGACGTAGGCATGATCGAGGTGAAGGGGCCGAACGTCTTCAAGGGATACTGGCGAATGCCCGAAAAGACCGAGCAGGAATTTCGCTCCGATGGCTTCTTCATCACCGGCGACCTGGGGCAGTTCGACGATCAGGGCTATCTGCGGATCGTCGGCCGAGGCAAGGACCTGATCATTACCGGCGGCT
>DAIQPV010000143.1:0-7659 GCA_036787145.1 Rhodospirillales bacterium | reverse complement strand
TGCCTCGTCGATGCGGCAGCCTTCGCGGATGCAGGTCAGCACGTCCTGCAGGGCGCGCCGCTCGGGCGCGTGATAGTGCACGTCATTGGTTGCCAGCGTCGGCACCTGGGCTTGGGCGGCGAGGCCTGAGAGCCGGGCGAGCCTTCTCTGGTCGTCGCCGCGATAGCGATGGTGCAGGGCGAGGTAAGATCGCCCCGGCGCCAGCTTCGCCAGGGTTGCCAGCCGTTCGGCGAACGCGGCATCCGGCTGGTCCGGAGGGATGGCGGCGAAGATCTGTCCCTCGGCATGGGCGGCCACGTCCTCCCAGCCGATCAGGCATCCGCCTTTCGCGGCCCGGCGCTGGCCAAGGGTCAGCAGGCGGCAGAGCCGGCCGTAGGCGGCGCGATCGGTGGGCCAGCAGAGCAGGCCGGGGCCG
The DNA here is from genome assembly GCA_036787145.1 of Rhodospirillales bacterium. Lineage (GTDB taxonomy): Bacteria > Pseudomonadota > Alphaproteobacteria > Rhodospirillales > Defluviicoccaceae > Defluviicoccus. The sequence continues at coordinate 7,244 of DAIQPV010000143.1, read as the reverse complement.
CTGGACGGCGTGCCGTTGTGGTCGGTCAGATCCAGGCGGCAGCCGACGATAAAGCGCAGGCCCGTTTCCCTGGCCGCCGTGTGCGCGCGGACGATGCCGGCAAGGCTGTTGCGGTCGGTCAGGGCCACGGCGGCTAGGCCATGCGCGCCTGCCGAAGAGATCAGCTCCTGCGGGTGCGAGGCGCCGCGCAGGAAGCTGAAGTTGCTGGTTACCTGCAGTTCGGCATAGGTCATGTCAGGCGTAGAGGCCGTGCAGATACCACTGGACCGGGCTGTCGGGGGTGTATGGGCCGTTGCGGAACATCCAGTAGCGGCGCCCTTCGGCGTCCTCGACCCAGTAGTAATCGCGCGCCGGCCCATCCGCCGTTGTCGTGCGCCACCATTCCGCGGCAATGCGCTCCGGCCCCTCCGCTCGGACGACACGACGGAATATCCCCCGCCAGCGGAAGGCCACCGGCGGGTCGTCCGGCACCGGAGCGGTGACGGTGATCGGCTCGGGCGCTGGCAACAGGCGCAGCGGACGCGGCAGCGGCATCGTCCAGCCGGTCCAGGCCGGTTTCACCAGCGGTGCCACCGCTGCCACCGCGCGCTCCGGCAGATGGCTTTCGATCGGGGCGACGCGCACCACTCCGTCGGTTTCGAGCCGCTGCTGCAGCCGGTCGATCAGGTGAACCAGCGCATCCGGTTCCGCATCGTTGCCCTGCCAGTCGAGCTGAGCAGCCGGCAGGGGTTCGGTCAACGGCGCGGCGAGCTTCATGGCTTCGATGCCGAAGCCGGGATCGAGCCCGTCCAGCGACCCGGCGAACAGCCGGGCCAGATGAGGGACCGCGCGGCTGGGCCGGGCCGTGCCGATCGTCCGTCGCTGGGTCGAGCCATCAACCCGGTAGGCGGTCAGGGCAAGCTGGCGGACGCCCCGGTTGACGGCGGCGAGGTCCGCCGCCAGGTCTGCCAGCAGCAGGCGGAGACCGGCGTCGATATCCTCGCGCCGGCCGATCGGCTCGGCGAAGGACCGGTGCTGGGTCCAATCGGCCGCCGGCGGGCGCGGTCCGATCGGCTCGGGCCGCCGGCCGGAGAGCTGGTCGAGCCGGTGGAGCAGCGGATCGCCGAAGCGCGACGCGAGCGAGGCCCGCGGAATGTCCGTCAGCGTCGCGATGGTCGCAAGGCCGAGCCGCTCCAGCTCATGGACCAGGGAGGCGGGCAGGCGCAGGGCCGCAACCGGCAGGGAGGTGAGTGCCGCCGGTTGCTGTCTCGCCGGCAGCACACCGCCGCCGCCGTAGCGTGCCCAGGCCCAGGCACCGGCCGGCGTCCCGGCCAGGGCCGCCCGCACGGCGAAGCCCAGCCGCTGCAGCCGGCAGCCGATCTGCTCCAGCAGCACCACTTCGCCGCCGAACAGGTGCGCGCAGCCGCTGACATCGAGCACAATGCCGTCGGCTCCGTCGGTCGCCGTCCACGGCGTCCAGCGGCCGCACCAATCGGCGAGGCGGCTTAAGTCTTCGGCGTCGGCCGGCGGGTCCGCCTCGGCGACCGCCAGCGTCGGGATTGCGGCGCGGGCATCGGCCAGCGTCATTCCCGGGCGCAGCCCTTCTGCGCACACGGCCGGATCCACCGCCGTCAGCCGGACACCGCCTCTCGCCCGGCTGACCAGGGCAAAGGGCCGGACGGGGTTCCCGTCATTCCCCTCCGGCCGGTTTCTTTCGGACTTACGCTGTCGCCAGCGACGGGCGTCGGTCGGCCAGTACGGGAACCACAGCGAAACGATGCGTCTCATCGTCCCAATCCACCATCCACTCGCCGGGCGCTCCGCCGCGGCAACGTTCGAGCCGAACCCGCCAGCGGGGGCGATAAGGGCCGTCGGCGGAGGGGGATGCGTCGATGCGCCAGCGGGTCAGCGCCACCGAGGCGTGTGTGTCCGCCGACAGCAGCAGGGCGGCGGCAGTTCCGGCCTCGGCGGCGAGCTGCAGGCGGCGCGACGCGGTCAGATCAGCGGCAACGCCTTCGCCCATCACCACCGCCACGGCACCGCTGCGCAGGCTCTCCTCCATCGTCCACAGCACGTCGGTCCGCCGGGCGGCGAGCGCCAGGATCAGCCGGTCGGGATCGACGCCGAGCCGGGCGAGGCCGGGGCCATAGGGCAGACCGGCGGCCTGGCGACGGCCTCGCAGGCAGACATGCAGGATGCGTCTGTCGGTCCCTGCCAGCCGGGCGGCGAGCGCGAAGGCGAAGCCGCTGGCCGCCGCATCCGCGTCCGGACCCAGGACATGATGCAGGCCGCAGCGCGCCAGGCCACCGCGCGGCAGCGCGTTGTCGAGGACCGGGTCGCCCATCGTCACCGCCTCGCCCCCGCCCCGCGGCTGCTCCAGACGGGCAAGCTGGCGACGGAGAGCGGAAAGATCGAAAACGGGTCGCATATCACCGCCCGGCTGTCAATGTTCTTCTTTTGTTCTATACCAACCCGCGCCGGAGTCAAGGTTTGAGTCTGCGAGAGTGTCCTAAGATGGTTACCACCAGAGCGGGCTATGGCTGGCTCGCAACGCCAAAGGCGTGAGAATCAAGCCTGCCACAAGTCGGCAATCCGTGCCGCCGCAGCGAACGCGGAGCCCCTTCGGCAATACCGGTTCGTCGATCACTCCAGCCAGTTCCTTGATTTGCGGTATTGACCAGAACGGATGTTTCCAGTACTTTAATCTATACTGTGCTGGTTCAGAAACGATGGCCGTATTTATCGTACTGTCCGTATGTGGCCGCTCCGGACTTGTGCCTTGACTTCGGGAAGACGGGAATTGCCCGTTTCGCAAACGCGCGAATACAACCGCAAATGGTGGGCGCGCAAGAGCTTTATGGCCTAACAATGCAACCGCAAAGCGACAATTTCCTGTGTGGGCAGCCGTCACCCAGGCCATTCTCGACGTGCATGGCGTGAGCAAGTCTCAATGCGACATCGTGGGGCGAGTATTTCAGCCTAATTGCTGTAGCGGCGGCGACATAACCAGCGAGTGCTAGGGAGAACTAAGAGCATCATTGAATCGCTTAAAGGGGGCTATCATGCGTTACGTAGTTAGTGCACTCAATCCGCGCGCCTCTTGTCATCAGCATCGTTGCCGCGTGCCGCTGTCGCCGCAGGCACTGGCGCAACTCTACGCGCGTTATCTGTCGTTGCGGACTGCACGCAGGCTGCCGCAGCGGATGACGTTCGAGGAGTATTACTGGGTCTGGAGGTCGAGCCGGCGCTGCGAAAACTTTATCGGCCTCGACGATGGTGCGCTGACCCACGACTCCAGCACCCATCGCCAGCTTATCGACCGGCCCACGAAAATGCTGCGCGGCAGTATCCTGACAGTTGTCCTGCTTGTCGATTTTCCGGACCGGCAGCACACCGAAGATCACTCCGTCGATTATTACAGGGAGATGCTGTTCAGCGAAAAGTTCGCAGTGCCGACCGGCAGCATGCGCGATTATTACCGGCGCGCGAGCAACTGGGACAAAGCCACGGGCAACGGCATCGATATCGTCGGCGATGTCTTTGGATGGTTCCGCCTAGCTGAGCCGTTATCCTTTTACACCGACGGAAGTTCCGGAATGGACGGCAGCTTTCCGCGCAACGCCCAAGGTATGGCGCGGGACGCGGTGCTCGCGGCAAAGCAGCGTGGCATCGACTTATCCGCCTACGACGTGCTCGGCGAGAAACGGGTGACCGCCCTGTTCGTCATCCATGCTGGCAGTGGTGCCGAGCAGACGACCAGTCGCTCCGACATCTGGAGTCATAAATGGGTAATTCCCGAAGGCGGCGTCGACCTCGGCGGAGACCTGCGAGCAGAAACCTACCTGACGGTTCCCGAAGACTGCGCGATGGGAGTCTGTGCCCATGAGTGGGGCCATTTGGCGGCGCGTTGGGCTGATTACTATGACACTGGCAGCATCGAACGATTCAAATCGAATGGGCTTGGCAATTACTGTCTGATGGCGTCAGGCTCCTGGGGCGATGGCGGTCTGACGCCTGTATTGCCGAACGGCATGTTGCGCATGTTCCATGGCTGGTTGCAGCCGCAAGAAGTCACCGCCACCGCCAGCAATGTTGCGCTGAGGCCAGCCGCGGAGGGGGGCGTGCCGCTTTATATCAACAACCCCAAAACCATGCGGCAAGACCAGTATGTCCTGGTGGAATATCGTCGGCGTAAAGGTCAGGATGCGTTCCTGCCTGACGAGGGCATCGCCGTCTATGTCGTTGACGAGGCCATCGACAATGTCAACGAAGAGCGGAAGTTGGCGATCGAACTGCTCCAGGCGGACGGCAGTCGGGATCTCGCCCGCATCTTTAATGGCGGCAACCGGGGTGACGCCAATGACTTATATCCATTTGGCGAACGTGATTTCATCAGCCACGACACGAAGCCGGCATTGAAATTTCCGGATGATGCTTCTCCCGACGGCAAATGGACAGGGATAAGCATCCGTGTCCACGGCACACCGGGGGCGTCGGAGATGTCCGTGGACGTGACGATCGAATAAGCCGCCTGGGCGGGGGTCGATCCGCTGACCGCGGCGCGGCGTCCCGGGAGAGCGTGTCCTTGCTTACACGATCGACCGCACCACGCCGCCGTCCACGCGCAGCGCGGCTCCCGTCGTGGCCGACGCCTGCTCCGAGCAGACGTAGACCACCATGTTTGCCACTTCTTCGATGCTGGCAAGGCGACCGATCAGTGAGCTCGGCCTGATCTCGCGGATGAAGTCCTTCTCGAAGGCGTCGCGCTCCACGCCGCGCTCCCGGGCGAGCTTGTCGATGAAGTCGCTGACGCCTTCCGACCGGGTCGGGCCGGGAAGCACCGAGTTCACCGTCACGCCGCTGCCTGGGATGCTTTCGGCGATGCCGCGGGCGACCGCCAGTTGCGCCGTCTTGGTCATGCCGTAATGCACCATCTCCGCCGGGATCTGCACGCCGGATTCCGAGGAGATGAAGACGATCCGCCCCCAGCCGCGCTGCACCATGCCGGGAAGGTAGGCGCGGCTGAGGCGCACGCCGCTCATCACGTTGACCTGGAAGAACCGCTCCCACTCCGCGTCGGCGATCTCCAGGAAAGGCTTGGGATCGAAAATCCCGAGGTTATTGACCAGGATATCGCAGGCCGGGACGTGCTTCAGCAGCTCACGCACCCCGCCCGCCGTGCCCAGATCGGCGGTGACGCCCACCGTGGCGTCGTTCCCCGCCTCGCCCACCAGGCGCCGTGTCGCCTCGTCCACCCGCTGCGGATCGCGGCCGTTGACGACGACATCGGCACCCGCCTGCGCCAGTCCGCGGGCGATTGCCCAGCCAATGCCGGCGGTCGATCCGCTGACCACGGCGCGGCGCCCCGAAAGATCGATGTGCATGTCCTTGTCTGCTCCTCGCCTTGGGCGATTGCTTCGAACGTCAGGATCGGATGGACCCTGACGTGATGTGGTGCTCGCCGGCGCCCGCTGCACCGGGTTCGAGGGTGTAACCGTTGCTATTGAGTATGGCTCCGCGCCGGTGTAGCTACCGCAGCGGGCCGCAAGGGGCGGCAGATGCAATCGGAGAACCAGGCCATGACGCCGTGCTCTTTCTTGCGGTCATCGATGTCTGCCGTCGTCGGCCTGCTGATGCTGGCTCAGATTGGCGGCTGTGCGATGGTCGAGCGCCAGGAAGCGAAAAGCACCGAGCAACTGCTCTCGGCGGGGGGCTTCAATATCAAGGCCGCCGACACGCCGGAAAAGCTGGCCCAGTTACAGGCCATGAAACAGCGCAGAATCCTGCAGCGCCAGGGGCCGGATGGCCAGCCGCAGTTCCTGTTCGCCGATGCAACCTACTGCCGCTGTCTGTACGTCGGAAACGAAGCCGCCTATCAGACCTATCAGCGGCTGTCGGTGGAACAGCAGATTGCCGAGGAGCGCCAACAGGCGGAAATGGACGCCTCGATGGACTCCCCCTGGGCCTACGACTGGTGGTCGGTCCCGTACTGAGGGGTTATGCCATATCTTCCAGTTCCCGGCCCTTCGTTTCGCGAATGAAGCTGACGACGAAGACGAAGGAGAGGGCGGCGAAGGCGGCATAGATGCCATAGGCGATGCCGAGCCCGAGATTGAAGGCGATCGGCGGAAAGGTGGTGGACACGACGAAGTTGGCGATCCACTGGACGCCCGCGCCCAGCGACAGCGCCGATGCCCTGATCCGGTTGTTGAACATCTCGCCGAGCAGGACCCACGTGACCGGCCCCCAGGAGAAGCCGAAGCAGAAGACGTAGATGTTGGCCGCCAGCAGCGCGACGAGGCCGCCCTGCGAGCTCAGGACCGGGAAGCCCTCGGCGTTGACCGGCGCGGTGCCGAACACCCAGGCCATGGCGCCGAGAGTGATGAGCATGCCGATCGAGCCGGCAAGCAGCAGCGGCTTGCGGCCGAACTTGTCGATGCAGGCGATGGCGATCAGCGTCGTGGCAATGTTGGTGATGCTGGTGATCATGGTGATCAGCAGCGAATGCGCCTCGTCGAAGCCGACGATCTGCCACAGGGCGCTGCTGTAGTAGAAGATGACGTTGATGCCGACAAACTGCTGGAACATCGACAGCACCATGCCGATCCAGACGATGGGCAGCAGTCCCCACTTCCCGCGCAGATCGGAAAGCCGGGGCTTGTGTTCGCGTGACACGGTGCGGCTGATCTCTTCGACCTTGATCGAGGCATGCGGGCCGACCATCCGCGCCAGCACCACGCGCGCCTCGGCATGCCGCCCCTGGGCCACGAGATACCGGGGCGACTCCGGGATGAGCAGCGCGAAGACGCCGTACATGATTGCCGCCGGCGCCTCGGACCAGAACATCCACCGCCAGGCCTCCCAGCCGAACCAGAAGGGCGCGCTGGCCGAACCGGCGGCCTGAGCGATCGCATAGTTGCCGAGCAGGGCCGCGAAGATTCCGACGACGATCGCCAGCTGCTGGAGCGAGCCGAGGCGGCCGCGCATTTCCGCGGGCGAGCACTCGGCGATGTAGGCGGGCGCAATGACGCTGGCGGCGCCAACGCCGATCCCGCCCAGCAATCTCCAGAAGATGAAATCAGCGAGGCCGAAGGGCGCTCCGGAGCCGATCGAGCTGATGGCGAAGAGGATTGCGGCGATGACCATGCAGCGGATACGCCCGATCCGGTCGGCCAGCGGGCCGACGACAAAAGCGCCCACCGCCGAGCCGATCAGCGCCAGCGACACCGCCAGGCCAAGGCCCAGACTCGATGCGTTGAACTCTT
>DAIQPV010000142.1:0-7663 GCA_036787145.1 Rhodospirillales bacterium | reverse complement strand
CCACCGAGATGAACAGCCGTTTTTCTTCCGGGCTGAAGAGAATATCGCGTGTCCAGTGCCCGCCGCCCGGCAGCCCGTGCTCGCCGGACGGCAGCGTCATCGGCAGGACTTCGGGGGCGCCGCTCGCGACAAGGTCATCGCGGGTATAGGGATATCGCAGAAGCCGGTCGGTCTCCGCGACGTAGAGGAAGCGGGGGTTGTCGCGCGGATAAAACGCCATGCCGTAAGGCCGGTTGAGCCCGGAGGCATAGACGGCAACCGTTTCCGCCCGGGTGTTGTCGGCACTTGGGCGCAAAACGCGGATTTGGTCGGCCACGCCTTCGGAGACAAAGATATCTCCATTTGGCGCGAGGCGCATCACGCGGGGCCGCCTGAGGCCCTGAGCGAACAGTGCCACCTGGAACCCGGCGGGAACCCGCAACTGCGCGCCGACAGGCTGCGGCACAACGGTGGAAGCGCCTTCGGCGGATTCCATCGACGGCGTCGGCAGGTGTTGAGGACGAATGTACCGGCGGACGCCGGGGGCGTCCTTCGTCCAGTCGCCGAACGCATCGGGTCCCACCAGATCGACCGCAGCGGCCTGCTGGGGAGTTAGCACGTGCAATAAAATGCTGCCGCATATGGTGGCAACAGTGAGTAACGATCTCATTATTCCCCCTCCACTGTCTAAGTCACAAAAATGCTATTGGTCTAACTCCAGTCCTAGCTATCGGTTTATGCACAAGATAGAGTGCAGGCTGGCATCGCGACGGCCTTAGCCGCGGCGGGAAGGATACAATTGGGGGGCATATATTGTCACGTTTAGTTTCCGGTGATTTTAATCGCGAATAGCATAGGCACCGCCGGCGCGGCGGGCACGCTTCGAACTGGCCACTTTCGCGTGTAAATGCGGCTCAGTGACCGCCTTACGAGCGAAACTCAGGCCAGCGACCCCAGCGAATTCGCATTTTAAGAGAGGAGATTAGTGCCCGGGGTGGCCGGCGCTTCTGTTTCGGACCCGGGCGATGATGCTCGCATGACCCATATGAAGGGACGTGACGGCCCCTGCAACCCGCCCCGGCACGAGGTCAGGCCCGCCCCATCGCTCAGGAGGTCATGCGTCCCGGGTGTCCTTGAACCGTCTATTCGGCTTCCTGGAGGCGATAGCCGACGCCGGTTTCGGTGAGGATGTAGCGCGGCTCCTGCGGGTCCGGTTCGATCTTCTGGCGCAGCTGTTTGATGTAAATCCGAAGATACTGAACATCGGTCGGCGTCTTCCAGACTTCCCGAAGCATAAACTGGTGAGTCAGAACCTTGCCGGAGTGGGCCACCAGGAGCGTCAGAATCGCGTACTCCTTGCGCGATAGCTTGATCTCTTCATTAGTGACTTTGACAATACGGCGAACGAGGTCAACCGAAAGAATGCCGTTACTGTAGACGGGCCGTTCGCCGTGCTGGTGAAAGCGATGGCGAAGCGCGGTGCGGATGCGCGCCACCAGTTCCTCCATGCCGAAGGGCTTGGTCAGATAGTCGTCGGCGCCGAGATCGAGCGCCTGCACCTTGCCCTTTTCGTCGTTGCGGCTGGAAAGGATAACGATCGGCACGGTGGAATGCCTGCGGATGGCCTTGATGACGTCCATGCCGTCCATGTCCGGCAAGCCGAGGTCCAGCACCACCACGTCTGCCTTGCCGCCGCGCAGACGCTCAAGCGCCTCGCGGCCGGCCTCCGATTCCACCACCCGGTATCCCTGCGCCGACAGGCTGGTGCGCAGAAAGCGCCGGATCGGCGGTTCGTCGTCGACGACCAGCACCGTGACCGGATCAGTCATCGTCGGCTTCCGGGTCGGTTTCCGGCACGCGCGGAAGGTCACCCTCGCGCGGAAGCGGGAAGCCGATCATGATGACGGCGCCCGACCGGTCGGTGCGATTGCCGGCGATGATGCGGCCGCCCATCGCTTCGACGAAGCCGCGGCTGATCGCAAGGCCGAGGCCCGTGCCGGCACGCTGCCGGCCGCGATGGCCCGACCGGTAGAACTTCTCGAAAATGCGCTTGAGGTCCGGCGGCGGGATGCCGGGCCCCTCATCGACCACCTTGATCACGATCCGGTCGTTCATGCGGCGGGCCTCGATGGTGATCGCAGACCGCGCCGGCGAATACTTCGATGCGTTGTCGAGCAGGTTGAACAGCGTCTGTTCGAGGAGGACGCCGTCCAGATTGAGCATCGGCAGATCGGGAGCAATCCGCAGATTGAGGCGGTGGCTGCCGAGAACACGCCGGATCCGCCGCGCCGCCGCGCCGATGACGTCGCCGACGTCGGTGGCTTCTCGCTGCACGTCGAGCGTCCCGGCTTCGACGCGGGTGATATCGAGCAGGTTGGCAACGAAGCAGCTCATCCGTTCCGCTTCCTCGCGGATCGTTGCCACGAGGTCTTCGCGCTCTTCCTGTTCGAAATAGGAATTGTAGGAGCCGAGGCTGGTCGCGGCGCCGAGGATGGCCGCCAGCGGCGTCTTCAGGTCGTGGGAGATGGCCGACAGCATTGCCGAGCGCAGTCCCTCGGTCTCGGCGGCCACGCGGGCGCGCTCCACGTCGGCGGCCAGAGCCAGTCGCTCGATCGCCACGGCCACCTGGTCGATGATCGCCTGGACGAGGCGTCGGGCATCCGGCGTCAGGATCGGCGGATGGCCGTCACCGCGGATGCCGATGACGCCGACCGTGCTGCTGACCGAGCGCAGCGGAAAAAACCGGTAGCTCGCCGCGGCGACGGCAGTTTCGCTCGCCGGACCGGCGCCGCGATCGGCAAAGCAGGACTCGGCGGCCGCCAAATCGGCGGCATCGAGTCCATCGACGGATGGAACGCCGGCACGGATGGCCAGAACGTCCTCGTTCGCCAGCAGAAGGACCGTTTCGACCCCGATGACGGTCGAGATCTGCTCGGCGGTCACGTCGAGAAGCCGGTCGAGGTCGTCGACGCCGGTCAGGCGGCGGGCAAAGGCATACAACTCCTCGGTCACCACCGCCCGCCGTTCGGCAAGACCAGCGTTCTCGCGCGCATGCGCGGTGAGGCGGGCGACGAAGACGGCGACGCCGACGAAGATGATGACGGCGACGACGTTTTCCGGATCCTCCACCGCGAGGTCGTGCAAGGGCGGAAAGAAGAAAAAGTTGAGCGCGGCCACGCTGAGCAAGCCGGAGAGAAGCGCTGGCCCCAGGCCCCAGCAGGCGGCGCAGAAGACCACGCCGGCCAGATACACCAGCGCCACGTTGGCGACACGCAGCTCGGTCTTGATCAGAAGCCCCAGACCGAGGGCGATGGCGGTTACCAGGACGGCGGCGAGGTAAGGGCCTGCGCGCCGTGCCCACGACAGGGGTGCGGCCCATCCCCGCAAGGGCTCAGGCGCCCCGGTTTGGTTCTGGTAGCCCATGGGGCGCAGAATGGCGCCCATCCCGCAGCCGATGCAACGGCTGGGCCGGATGTTTGCGGGGTTGACCGCACCCGGCGGAAAGCCACGGGCGGAACTTGCGACCCCGCCCGCGGTTGGCACCCCGTCCCCTCCGGACAGGTCAGTGAACACCCAGCAGCGCCAGCATGATGCCGCCGGAAATGGCCGTCCCGAAGACGCCCGCCAAATTGGGCCCCATCGCGTGGTAGATAAGAAAGTTTTGCGGGTTGGCCTTGTTCGCAACCACGTGCGAGACGCGAGCAGCGATTGGGACCGACGCGATGCCGGCGGAGCCGAGCAGCGGGTTGATCTTGTTTTTCATGAACAGGTTCATGATTTTCGCCGTCATCACGCCTGAGCCGGTGCCGAACACGAAGGCGACCAAGCCGAGGAAGACGATCAGCAGCGTATCCACGGAAACGAAGGTGTCGGCGTTCATCGTCGAGCCGATGGCGAGGGTCAGCGTGATGGTGATGATGTTCATCAACCCTCCACCCGCCGTCTTCGCCAGCCGGTCGACCATCAGCACTTCCTTCAACAGGTTGCCCAGCATCAGCATGGTGATCAGCGGGGCGACGGGCGGGAAGAACATGTTGACGATGATGGCAATGACGATGGGGAAGACGATTTTCTCCAGTCGCGTCACCTTGCGGATCGGCGGCATGCCCATTTCCCGCTCCTTCTGCGTGGTCAGGAGCTTCATCACCGGCGGCTGGATCAGCGGCATCAGCGCCATGTAGGAATAGGCGGCGACCGAAATCTGCGGAAGCAGGTGCGGCGCCAGCTTCATGGTCACGAAGATCGCCATCGGGCCATCGGCACCGCCGATGATGCCGATCGCGCCCGACTCGGCGATGGTGAAGCCGATGGCCTTGGCGCCGATCAGGGCGACGAAGATGCCCAGATGGGCGCCCGCGCCGAGGATCACCAGCTTCGGGTTGGCGATCATCGGCCCGAAGTCCGTCATTGCGCCAACGCCGAGGAAGATCAGCGGCGGGATGATCAGCAGGGCCACGCCCTGGTAGGCGTAATGGAAGAGTCCTCCCGGCAGAATCAGGTCGGAGCCCGGCACGTTGGAGACGATGCAGGCGAAGCCGATCCCGATCAGCAGGAATGGTTCATATTTCTTGGCCAACGCCAGGTAGATCATCAAACCGCCGATGACGATCATGACCGCGTTGCCCCACCAGAACTTGGCAGCGCCGGTTTGCGCGAGCAGCGCATGGAGGAATGTTAGTGTCTGGTCCCACATTGATTGGTATCTCCCCTTGCTCGCGTTGCTAATGACCGGCTTTCAGGCTTTCGTCAGAGATGGAACCAAGCCGGTTCAGGTATGGGAACGCCGCAAGGACAACACCAATGCCGCCGATAATGATGAAGCTGAGGAAGAAGTCGATAGCGCTGAGGATCAGTGCACCATTTAGCGTGTCCGGTATCATGACGAAGCGAGCCCCTCTTTTCGTACTCGTGACGCAGATGGCACGATTTTGACTGAAATCGACAGGATAAACTGGCAGATGTAATTTTCTAGATGCGTCCATTACTGGACGACACTGGCGCTCCACGCAGTTTATTTCTGTCGTTTGTTGCTCGCTAGGTTCTATGGGTAGGCATATAAAAACAAGCTAGGGCGGCCAAGCGGACTATATGTTCTTCATAAAATCTGAGTGATAATTATAATTATTATCATTATCGGGCCGGATTTGCCCCTGCATGGGCCATCTCCGGAAACCTGTTCTTGGCTCCGGAGAGGGCCCTCGCCCGGTCGTGCCGGTCAGTAGTACCGGTCAGGCGTGGCTGGGCTGCCGCTGGCTCGCGCCGATCATGTCGTTGACCGCCTTGAACACGTCGCTCAGTCGCAGAACGCCGACGATGGCCCCACCGCGTGTGACCAGCAGCGAAAGATGCCGGCCGCGGGCGAGCCGATAGACGGCAAGATCGAGTGGCGCCTGAGCCTCGATGGTCTCGTCCTGCGACGGTGGTTTCAGCAGATCATCGACCCGCGTGGTGCGCGCCTGCTCGGCGATCTCGGGACGAAGCCATTGACTCCACAGCAGGTGGTCTTCGACCCGCCCGAAGGGATCGACAGGCGGCTCGAACTTTGGCGTCAGCCCGTTGAGGAGGTCCCAGAGCGACAACTTGCCGAGCACGGTCCCATCTTTCGCCTGGACAAGCACCCCCCGGTCCCGCGGACGGGACGGCTCGGCCGAAGGCCCCGTCATCGCTTTCGCCAACGCCTCGAATACCTCCTGCACCGTCGCGCCCACCGTGACGTGGTTGTAGTCCTCAAGCGGGACCATCAGGTCGCCTACCCGCTTCATCTGCAAACGCCTCCTTTTCGTCGAAACTCCGATATCTCGTCCGCCGGCCGTGCCTGGCCTCCGGGATGGCCCGGAACGCTCCAGATCGCCCGGCTGTGCCGCCAGGATCCCGCTTGCGGAGTACAATCGGAAGGAGTCGGCTGGCTTCCAGATCGCCTTTCCGCCCAGTCGAGATTCTCTCGGGGCCTGATAATCAAGAGCGGCGGAACGTCGCCAAAAACCGCTCGTCGCCTCGCTCATCGCCTCCCGCCAGGACGATCGAACGCCGCGCAGATCAGGCGATCGGCAAAAAAACGAAAGCGGCTGAGCCTTGCGGACCATTGTAAGGCCAAGACCGGGCGCAAATCTACGCGGTTCACGGCCGCCGCTCCTCTCTCATTGGCGCCGGGCGCCCACCTGAATTCGGCCTGATCCACTGTCGGACGTCGGCCCTCCCGGCGCCATCCGGCCCGCCAAAAAACGTTTTTGCTTCCCGATGGGGAAATGTTATTGGAGCGGAGCCTTGCTCCAAGGCTCCTCCGCAACTCGGGCCGACATTAGGGTTACGCGATAATGCTCCTGCTTCGTTCGCCACGAGCAATCGCAGAGGTCGAGCGTGACCCAGAGCCTGGCGCGGCCAGTCCGCCCGAATCCAGTCCGCCCGAATCCAGTCCCCCCAATGCCGGTCGGCGGCGGAGACCCGTCCTGCGGAAGGCAGCCACCTTTATTCTGATCGGTACAGCCGCGTTTCTCGTCGTTGCCGTGGGGCTGCGCCAGCTCGCCTGGAGCTGGCTGGGCGTGCCGTACATCGAGGTGATGACCGAGAAGCTGGACTATTTTCGCAGCCACGCGGCCCAATATAACACGGTCGTCGTCGGGTCGAGCCGTGTCTTCCGGACCATCGATCCGCCGTCGGTCGAGGCTTCGGCAGCCGAGCATGGTTGCCCCGGCTTGTCCGTTTTCAACTTCGGCATCCCCTCGCTGTCCCATTCCGAGCAGAACTACCTGCTGCAACAGATACTCGCCGCTCGCCCGGATAACCTGAAGCGAATCATCTTCGAAGATGCTCTTCACGAAACCAGAGACTACATCAACGCAACAACCCCGAGGGGACGCTATTTCCATTCCTTTCGCTTCGCTGCGGATAAATTGAGAAATATTTGGACTTATCCGGAATCTTTCGGCAAGCGGCTTTTCCGAACGCAAATTTTTCTTCGTGCCTTTCTGTACGAAAACTCTGGCATCGGTTTGTGGAGTCAGCTGTCCTTCGGCAAGACGGAAGAGGAACAGCCTGCCGGCAAGCTATCGCTGGAACGTGCCGGCTTCCTCGCTCTCGACAACGACCCCGACGAACGACTGGTCGAGCGCCACCAGGAACTGCTGAGCAATTACCCGCTATTTGACGATATGGTCGCGCTGAAGAACGGCGTCATCGGCCCTCAAAAAGCGTCCGAGCGAGCCGGCTATCTCGTCGAAGAAGCCCAACACCTCCAGTCGGCCGGGGTTCAGGTCGGGCTGATCGTTCCCCCCAACCCATCGACGCTCCGATTCACTTCGGCCATCACGGCTTCCGTCGGTAACAAAGCGCCCAATATCGCGATCTTCGATTACAACCGCAAAGACACCCAGCCGAGTATTTTTCAGCATTCTCTATGGTTCGATCTCAACCACCTGACCGAGGCAGGGGCGACAAAAGTCAGCAGGCAGTTCGGGGAAGACCTGTGTGCCGCAATCAAGGCCGGAAAAATCTAAGATGCTATTCGTCGAGCTCCGATTTTTTCTGTTTTTTGTAATCGTCTTTGGAGTGTATTGGTCTTTACGGAATAATTCGGTACGGAAAGCTTGGCTGACGCTTGCGTCTTACGTATTTTATGCCGCCTGGGACTGGCGATTTCTTTCTCTCGTTATATTCTGCTCGGTCGCTAATTACATTCTCGCCTTGC
>DAIQPV010000141.1:0-7690 GCA_036787145.1 Rhodospirillales bacterium | reverse complement strand
CTTTTCTGTCTCGGTGGATCCCGCCTTGGCGATGATCGCCGCCACTGTCCGCATCGTGGCGTAGCCCACCACCGAGCCCAGCCGCGGAGTGTCCTGGAACCTGGCCTGATAGGCTTCGAGGAAGGCCCGGTGCCCGGGCGTGTCGATGGCATACCAGGGGTAGCCTGTCACCAGCCAGCCGGCCGGCGCTTCCGCCTTGAGCGGGTCGAGGTATTCCGGCTCGCCGGTGAGCAGGCTGACCACCTCGCGACCCTTGAACAGGCCGCGCGTCTCCCCCTCGCGGACGAACTGCGCCAGATCGGCGCCGAACAGTGCGTTGAAGATCGCTTCCGGGTTCGACTGCGCCAACGCCTGCACCGTTGGCCCGGCATCGATCTTGTTCAGCGTCGGCCACTGCTCGGCCACCCACTCGATGTCCGGGCGCTTCTTCGCCATGATCTCCTTGAAGGCGGCAACCGCCGACTTGCCGTACTCGTAGTTCGGCGCCACCGACGCCCAGCGCTTGGCCGGCCACTTCGCCGCTTCCTCGGCCAGCATAGCCGCCTGCATGGTGACCGACGGCCGCAGCCGGAAGGTGTAGCGGTTGCCCTTTTCCCAGACGAGCGCGTCGGACAGCGGCTCGGCGGCGATGAACAGGATCTTCTTCTGCGCGGCGAAGTCGGCGACGGCGAGGCCGACGTGCGAGAAGAAGGTGCCCATCAGCAGGACGACGTTTTCACGCGAGACAAGCTCGTTGGCCGCTGTCAGCGCGTCGCCCGGCTTGCCGGCGTCGTCGCGGGAGATGACTTCCAGCGGCCGCCCAAGCACGCCGCCCTTGGCATTGATCTGCTCCAGTGCCAGTTGCCAGCCGTTGCGGTACGGCAGAGTGAAGGCCGGCAGCCCGGAATAGCTGTTGATCTCGCCGATGCGGATTGGATCGGCCGCGACGGCCGGATCGACAGACAGGGCGGCGGCCACGGTGGCGGCCGCGAGCAGAAAACGTCGGCGGTCGATCATTTCGTTCGTCCTTCTCCTCAATCCCCTCTCCCTCCTCAACTCCCTCTCCCTCCCGGGAGAGGGTCGGGGTGAGGGTGGGCCCCAAGCATCCCGGGGCGGCCCCTCACCCGCTCGCTCCGCTCGCACCCTCTCCCGGGGGAGGGTTGACCCTTACCGCAGCCCGTCTTTGCCCTCGATCTGGTCCTTCCGCAGGCCGCCGACCCGCGGCAGCGGCCGGCCGGAATCGGTGACGACGACGGCGACGACAATCTCGCCCGCGCGCGGCGCATCGGCGACGCGGATCTCCATCGCATCAAAATGGCTCCGCACGAACGCCGCGTCCTTGTGCCCCAGGGGGACGTCGATCGGGGTGCCGGGTCCGCCCATCTTCTTCGACGACGGCACCAGCGCCGCCCCCTTCTCCACCGCCTTGCGCAAGGGAGCGCCCAGCCGCGGATGCAGGATGGCGGCCGCGTGCTCCAGCTCGCCCGCTTCGCCCACGATCGCGGCCTTGCCGAAACTCTCGATCGAGGGCGGCTCCACGCCCAGTGCCGCCACCGCGCGCGCGCCGAGCAGCGCTCCCAGCTCCTCGCCGATGGCCATCAGCGGCTCCAGTTCTTCGACGAAGTGGCCGGCGAACGGATTTTCAATCACAGCAATGGCAGCGGCCTTGCGCGTCGGCGGCACAATCTCGCGCCCGAGCTCGCGCTGTGTTTCCTCGACGACGACAACCAGCTTACGGATGACGGTGAGGCTCATTGGCGGCGTCGTTGGGTCCACATCTCCTCCAGCCCCCTCACCCCGACCCTCTCCCGCTCGCGGGAGAGGGAGGGACCCGCGAAGCGGGAGGGTGAGGGCTCATAGGTGCGGCAGAACCGCTGCCAGCCCGGTTGCCCGAAACTGCCCGCGCAGGGCGAGGTACGCGCCCGCGATCAGTCCCGCTGCCCGCATCCGCTCCGCCTCCGCCAGTCCCGCATCCAGCGCGGTTGCCACATCATGGAGAGGCAGCGGGCCGAGAGCAACCACGACCGGCAGGACCCCCAGATCGGAGTCCCCCCGGAGTTCGCGCGCCGGCCGCCGGACGACGGCGGGACTGTCGATGTCGACGCGGTTGGCGATCAGCGTCGCCGCCACGTCGGCCGCGGCCGCATCCGATGCAAGCACGGTGACGGCGTCGGCGATGCCGAGCGAGAAGCTGCGGCCGCCGCGGCCGCTGGTGGCGACACCCCGCACCGGCATGGCGGCTTCGATGGTCGCGGTCGCCGCGATCGCCGGCCGCTCGACGTCGGCGACCAGGCCGGCGGTGAGCGTCTCTCCCGGCGCGAGATATAGCGCGATGTCCCCGCCATTATTGACGTAAGCGCGCGCCAAGCCGTGACCCGGCGCCAGCATGGCCCCCAGCACCTCGTCGGCGACGGCGCCGGCCACGGTGGCCATGGGGGTAACGAACACACCGGCATGGGGCACACACGCAGCCACCATCCGCCGCGCCACGGTCCCCTCGGGGATGGGGGGCGGCCGTCCCAGCGGTGAGCGCAACAGGGACAGTTCGCTCACCAGCTCGTCCAGGATCGTGGCGACGCGGGCGGCGGCCGCGGCGTAAGCCGCCTCGATCGCTTCGCTGGCGCCGAAGGCCTCGACCAGAAGGTCGATCGGGCCATGCTGCAGATGCAGCCGCCCGTCCGTGAGACGTGCCGCCCGTGCACCCGTCGGCAGGATGACGGCGGACGGCGAGATATTCAGCGGTCGCGCCTCCACGGAAAGTGCTCCGCTGCCAGCGGCCACGGATTGGCCGGCTGCCAGTCAATCGCCCGCTGGCGCTGCCCGGCCGCAAGATCGGGCGCGCGCAGCACGGCACCGACATGGCCCCCCAGCGCGGCATAGTCATCGAGCCGCAGCGTGAATTCGATTGGCGCCACCAGCGCCGGCGTCGGTACCGAGCCGAACGCGTGCTCCGGCATGCGGGTCACATCCACCATGAAGGTGATGCCGCCGCCGGGCCAGACCCAGACCGGAGCGCCGCCGCTGGTCACCCGGGTCAGGGTCTCCTTCACCGAGCGGGTCAGGCGGACCGGGTTGCGGGTCACCCCGGCGCGCAGGCTGCCGCCGGCGCCGGCCATGAAGATCACCGAGCACAGCGCCGGCTCGCAGTTCTCGCGGATCAGCGCCACGGTCTCGGCAAGCGGCTGCGGCATGACGGCCGGCACCGGCCGCAGAGCCTCGTCGAGGATGAAATAGGCCGCGTCCTCGCCGGTGGTACTGACCATCAGCATCGTCAGGCCTGGCCGCGCCTGCTTCGGGCTGAATGGCCCGAGGATCGACAGCGGGTCGGTGATGTCGGTGCCGCCCCAGCCGGCGCCCGGCTCGGCGACGCGGAAATAGCGTCCGGGCGTCGAGCGCCGGCCGCGCATATAGATCCCCGAGGGAGGCACGCCGAGAAACTTGCCGGCCTCGTGCTCCGACAGCACGCCGGTGATGTGATCGTCGACCACCACCACCTCGTCCACCTGCCTGGCCCACGCGGGCGCGAACATGCCGATGGTGGCCGAGCCGCAGCCGACCCGCATGCGCACTTCGGGCGTGTCGTCAACGATCGGCGGCTTGCCCGCTTCGACGACCACGCGCGAGCCGCCGTCGATGGCGAGCTCCACGGCCTCGCGGTTGCACAGCCGCAGCATCGTCTCGCAGGTGACGTTGCCTTCTTTCTTGCCGCCGCCGGTCAAGTGCCGCACGCCGCCGATCGCCAGCATCTGCGAGCCGTATTCGGCGGTGGTGACGTGCCCGACCGGCTCGCCCTGCGCCCGCACCGTCGCGGTTTCCGGACCGAGATGGCGGTCGGTATCGATCTTCAGCTTGACCCCGCAGTAGCTGAAGATGCCTTCGGTGACGACGGTCACCATGTCGATCCCGTCGTGCGTGCTGGCGACGATGAACGGCGCCGGCTTGTAGTCGGGGTAGGTGGTGCCGGCGCCGACGCCGGTGACGAACCGCTCCGCCGGGCGCAGCAGGCGCCCTTCCTCCCAGTCCTGATCGCCGAGGAACGGCACCATCGCCCCCTCGCGCGCCACCGTCCGCTCGGCAACGATCAGCGGATCGACGCGGGTCAGCACGCCGCCCAGGTTGGCGTAACGGTCGCACGCCCCAGGCTGCCCGGTCTTGATCCGGCAGCGCACCGGACAGGCGTCGCAGACGACGATCGCAGACGACGTGTCCTGCTCCGGCTCGCTCATCGTGCGCCGTCGCGCGCCGCGAGAATCGCCGCGCGCACCCGGTCGGGCGTCGCCGGCACGCGCCGGATGGCAACCCCGGTGGCGTCGCGGATGGCATTCAGGATGGCGGCGGCGGTGGGGATCAGCGCCGGCTCGCCGACGCCCTTGGCACCGAACGGCCCGAGCGGCTCCTTGTCCTCGATCAGAATGGTCTCGATTTCGGGAACGTCGCCGACGGTCGGTATCAGATAGTCGTGCAGATTGTTGGTGCGGTCCGGCACCCACTCCTCCATCAGCGCCATGCCGATGCCCTGGGCGATACCGCCCTCCACCTGGCCCTCGATCAGCATCGGGTTGATCGCCTGGCCCACGTCATGGGCCGCCGTCACCCGCAGCACCTTCACCGTCCCCAGCTCGACATCGACCAGCACCTCCGCCACCTGCGCGCCGAAGGCGTAGGTGGCGTAGGGCACGCCCTGGCCGTTCGTGTCGAGTGTCGTGGTCGGTGGATCGAAGGTGGCCTCGCCGGACAGCACATGGCCCTCGGCATCCGCCGGAAGGGCCGCCAGTTCGATCGTTCGCGCCAGCTCCCCGTCGCGGACCTGCACGACCTCCTGCCCGAAGGAGAGCACCGCACTTTCGCCCGCATTCGCCAAGCGGAGAATGGCGGCGCGCAGGGCGTGGGCCGCCTGCTGGGTGGCACGGCCGGAGATGAACGTCTGGCGCGAGGCGGACGTCTTGCCGGCGTCGGCGGTGCGCCCGGTGTCGCCGGTGACCAGAGTGAGCCGGTCGAGTGCCACGCCGAGCGTCTCGGCGCAGATCTGCGCAAGAACGGTGTTGGAGCCCTGGCCGATATCCACGGCGCCCTGGTAAAGTACGAGTGTGCCGTCCGCCCGGAGCGCCACGCGCATCGTCGAGGGATTGGACATCGAGGTGTTGCCGCAGCCGTACCACATGCAAGCGACGCCGGTGCCGCACCGGGTGCGGCCGGTGGCATCTCCGTTGTGCGCGCGGGCTGCGGCACGGCCCGCCTGCCACGCCGGGCGCAGCGCCTCCAGGCAGGCCGCCATGCCGGCGCTCGCGTCCAGAACCTGCCCGGTGGCGGTGGGCTGGCCCGGCCGCAGCGCGTTCGCCAGGCGGAACTCCAGCCGGTCGAGACCGAGCTTGTCAGCCAGCTCGTCGAGCAGGCCCTCGGTGGCGATCGCCGCCTGCGGCGTGCCGAAGCCGCGAAAGGCGCCGGCCGGGACGAGGTTGGTCAGCACCGCGCGGGACCGCGCCTCGATCGCCGGCCAGAAGTAGGGGCCGGAACAGTGCACCGGCACCCGGTTGGCGACGGTCGGCCCCCAGGACGCATAGGCGCCGGTGTTGAAATCACCCTCGAACCGCATCGCCGACAACCGGCCGTCCGCGTCAGCACCGAGCCGGACGTGCATCCGCGCCGGGTGCCGCTTGGTCGTCGTCGCCATCGATTCGACCCGGCTGTAGAGGCAGCGCACCGGCCGATCGAGCAGCCACGCGGCCAGTGCGACGAACGGCTGCACCGACATATCGAGCTTGCCGCCGAAGCCGCCGCCGCACGCCGTCGGCACGATGCGCACCTTTTCCTTCGCCAGGCCGAGGATCGCGGCAATTTCGTCGCGATCCATGTAGGGGGTCTGCGTCGTCACATGCACTTCGACGCCGTCGCCGACCCGCCGGGCAAATCCTGCTTCCGGCTCTATGTAGGCGTGCTCGACGAACGACGTCTCGAACGCGCCTTCGGCGACGTGCGCCGCGTTCGCCAGCGCCGCCTCCGCATCGCCGCGGTGGACATAGCCGCGCACCAGCACGTTGCCGGGCCGGTTGTCGTGGAGCTGCGGGGCGCCTGCCGCCAGGGCCTCGTCGACCGACAGAAGCGGCGGCCGCTCCTGCCAGGAGACCGGAAAGTCGCGGGGATCGAACCGCTCGATCGTCGCGGCGTCGCCGACCACGGCGGCGATCGCTTCGCCCCGAAAGCGCACCCTGCTTGCCGCGAACACCGGCTGGTCGCGGAACTGGGGGATGACGCCGAACGCATTCTCTCCCGGCACGTCCGCGGCCGTCAGCACCGCCGCCAGGCCGGGGTAGCGTCGGTGCAGTGGGGCAAGGTCGCCGATGACGAAGTCGGCGCAAGCGACCGGTGCGCGAATGACCTTCAGCCACAGCGCTTCGGCGGGCGCCACGTCATCGCCGAAACGCTCGCTGCCGTCGAGCCGGGCGATGCCATCGACCCGGGCGACACGCGATCCGACGATGCGATTGCCCGGCAGGCGGGCCCGCTCCTCCTCGAACCGATGCGCGTCGCAGACGGCCGTGATGATCTTGCGATAGCCGGTGCAGCGGCACAGCACCCCGCCCAGCGCGTCCAGGACCGCCGCTTCCGCCGGCCGGTCGTCGCGATCGAGCAGAGACGCCGCGGCGAGCAGCATGCCGGGCGTGCAGATGCCGCACTGCGCCGCACCGTGGTGGTGGAACGAGCGCTGCAGCTTCGTCAGCGTGTCGTTGGCCAGGCCCTCGACGGTCGTGATCTCGCGTCCCGACGCCTGGCCGACCGGCGTCAGACAGGCGCAGACCGGCCGGCCATCCAGCAGGACGGTGCACGCGCCGCAGTCGCCGGCATCGCAGCCGACCTTCGTTCCGGTCAGCCGCAGATCTTCGCGCAGCACGTGGGACAGCCGGCGCATCGGCGGACCGGCAACGGTGCAGGCCCGGCCGTTGATCATCAATGTCCGCTCGGCCTCGCTCACCGCAGCCTCGCCTGCAACCCGTCCAGCGCGCGGCCGACCAGCAGGTGCGCCGCGTCCAGACGATACGCCGCCGTGCCTCTTACGTCGCTCAGCGGCGTCAGCGGTGCGAAGTGCGCCTCCGCCAGAAGGTCCGACAGCGGCGGACCCGCGAGGTCGCGACCGGTCAGCGCCTCCTCAAGCGCCGGAAGCCGTTGCGCGACAGGCGAACAGGAACCCACGGCGACGGCAGCCGAGCCGACGCGGCCGAGGGCGTCCAGCTCCAGCAGCGCCGCCACCATGACGATCGAGATCACCTGGTAGGCGCGCGCGCCAAGCTTGTGAAACGCGCTGGCCTGGCGGCTGGTGCGCTTCGGCACAGTCACCGCCGTCAGCAGCTCGTCCGGACCCAGGACGGTGCGCCGGTTGCCGACGATGAAGTCGCCGAGCGGCAGCACCCGGGTGCCGGCCTGCGAGCGCAATTCAACCGAGGCATTCAGAATCAGCAGCGGCGGCACGCCGTCGGCTGCCGGCGAAGCATTGCACAGGTTACCGCCGACGCTGCCGGCATTCTGGATCTGAACGCCCCCGATCTGCCGCGCCGCCTCGCGCAACGCGTCGAATTGCGGTGGCAGTGCTGAGGCAGCCAGCTCCGACCAGGTGGTGAGCGCTCCGATGCGCACGCACTCTGCCGTTTCGGCGATGCCGCGGACCTCGCCCAGGCCCGTCAGGTCGAGGCCGTCGTCGGCCAGCGGCCGCGCGTTC
>DAIQPV010000140.1:0-7708 GCA_036787145.1 Rhodospirillales bacterium | reverse complement strand
TCCTTGCCGTCGTCGTGGCCGCTTCCACCCTCGGCCGACGCCCTTTTGCCGGCCGGACGCCGGCTTTGCACACGCTGGAACAGGCACGGGCGGCGCGGCGGGTGGTGAGCGTGTGTCTGGTCACCGCCGACGCCGACCTCGCGCACCAGGCTGCCGACGCGGGTGCCGAGGTGATTGCGCCCCCTGCGGACGGGGACCGTGCCGCCGTGCTGCGATCGGCGCTGGATACCGTCGCAGAGCGCGGCGGCCTTGCCCCGGCTTTCGCTGTGCTGCTGGATGCGGCCTATCCGTTGTGCGACGCCGGCACGATCGACGCGGCCGTGGAGCATTTGTGGCGGTGCGGCGCCGATTCCCTGGTCGCGGTCTCTCCCCTGGAGGATGCGCTTTGGGTCAAGGACGAGGCCGGCGCAGCACAGCCGTTCGATCCCAGCCCCGCCGAACAGCGCTACGTGGAGACCGGCGCCCTCAGTGGCGTGAGGGTGGGCGTCTTCGAACGGACGGGTGAACTTCCCACCGGCCGCGTCGTCCTGTTCGAGGTGCCGCCCCTGACGGGCCTGCGACTGGAGGAAGATGTCGACTGGCAGAGGGCGGAGAGGCTCGCACGGCAACTGAGCCGGTCCAGGGCTCTCGCGCTGCTGCGGTCTGTGCGCCTGCTGGTGCTCGATTTCGATGGAGTGATGACCGACAATCGCGTGCTGGTGCTGGAAGACGGCCGCGAGGCGGTGCTTTGCAGCCGCGGCGACGGGATGGGCATCGGCCTGCTGAGGGCCGCCGGCGTTCCGGTCGTGGTCATCTCCAAGGAAATCAATCCCGTCGTCGGCGCCCGCTGCCGGAAACTGGGCATTCCCTTCCTTCAGGGCATCGACGACAAGCTGACGGAATTCCGCCGCGTCGCAGCCGGGCAGGGAGTCGAGCTCGCCGACACCGCGTTCATGGGCAACGACGTCAACGATCTGGCGTGCATGCATGCCGCCGGCGTCGCCATCGCGCCCGCCGACGCTCACCCGCAGGCGCTACGGGCCGCGTCTCTGGTTACGACCGCCATCGGCGGGTTCGGCGCGGTTCGCGAGGTCTGCGATCTTCTGCTGGATGTGCGGGCAGACGGCCAGCTGGACACGACCGCCTTTTAGCCGGATAGCCGGCGGTTCCGCCACAAGGGCGGCAGCACGCCGGCCGGCCCACGTCGCCAGCGCCGCTAGACGCGCGCCCGCGGCAGGAAGGGATCAGGCTGAAGCCCATCCAGCGGATTGTACTCCGGTGCGTCTTCGACCTCGAATTCGTGCACGTGCACATCTTCGGCCTGATGCTGGCGAAGGATCGCCGTCGCCCGGCGCTCGTGCTCGGCATCCGCCGTGCGCACCCACAACAGCAACCCGCCTTTTTCGATCTGTGTTTCCAGATCCTTTGCCCGGCCCCGACCAAGCGCGCGGGCGAAAACCGAGCCGATCGCCGCGCCGCCCCCGCCGGCGGCAACGCCCGCGATGATCGCCCAGGCCAGCGCCCCGCCCGAAGCGACGACGGCGCCGACCGCCGCGACCGCGCCGACATAGCCCAGCGTGCCGATCGCCGATGCCTTGCCTTCCGTCAGCGAATCACGCCCGACGAAGGCGATGCGCGGCGCATCCGGGTCGTCCTCGAGCTCGCTGACGCGGTGGTACACGTGGCCGAGCTTCTGCTGGACCGCGGCCTCGCTCGCCAACATGCTGATCTCGCCGCGATCGAAGCCGTTGGTCGTCAGTTCGTCAACCGCGGCCTGAAGGTTGGCCCATTGATGAAATACGCCCACCGCCTCGCGATAGGTATGCTTCGGCGCTTCTGCCTTTTCGCTCATGACACTCCTCCATTTTGGCGCCGCAACGCGCCGGTTACACGGCGGACTAGGTCTTTAGCGCTCGGAGCGAGATGATGGCCGAATGCCGGCGGATTTGCCAGCGCCTTCGCGCCGCTGGTGCCTCAGTCCGACGCCAGCCGCCCGCCTGTTCAGCGCACGCCAAGCTGTCGAAGAAACGATCCCAGCCCTCGGTCCGCCTCGCGAATGTGGGCAATCAAGCGCTCGGCCAGGGCGTCGGCAGTCTTACAGGTCAGCTCGAGGTCGCCGGCAAGATACGCCCGGCGGATCGCCTGCAGCCGATCAACGGTGTCGTCGTGATCGCCGGAGTGCTGTTCATACGAGGGATACCCGTACAGGCGCATTAGAAGCTGCTCGGAGGAAAAATGCACTTTGATAAAATCGATCAGGCGATCGAGGATCTGGTCGACGTCTCCGCGAGGCCGGCCCTCCCGAACCGCCTGGCTGAACGCAGTCAGCAACTTGATCTGCACAGTGTGCTCGCCGTCAAGGTTGCGACACCCGCTCCGCATCGCCTCGTTGGCCTGGCCCTCTGCCATCGCCGTTTCCCCCTTCCCGTCCGACTTCGTCTTGCTTAGCGACTACCGTGACATGGATCGGGGGCGCCGACAACTGCAAGGCGTCCGGACGACAATCAGGGATTGATGCCGCAGAACCGCTTGCGCTATTGTTTGAAACGAACATAACGTGAATAGAGCGGGGACAGGCAGGGAATGGATAACCCAAACATCCCGCCAGCAGGCATCCCGCCAGCAAGCCTCCTGCCGCGGCCCTCAGCTCCCAGGGCACCGTCGCTGGCGGAGCCCATTCTTCGCGGCGTTGTCCGTTTGCTGATGGACCTGGACTATCGGCCGCTGACCGAATTCTGCTTGCCAGACGGGCGACGGGCAGATGTGGCCGCGGTCAATGCAAGCGGCGCGTTCGCCATCGTGGAAATCAAATCCTCAACGTCCGACTATCGCGCGGATACGAAGTGGGGCTGCTATCGCAACTGGTGTGATCGCTTCTTCTTCGCCGTCGGCCCGGACTTTCCGCAATCGCTGATCTCGTCCGACGTGGGCCTTATCGTTGCCGATGCCTATGAGGGAGTGGTCATGCGAGCGGCTCCCGTCTGCCCGTTGAACGCCTCTCGCCGTCGGGCGCTTCTGGTCCGCTTCGCCCGGACCGCGAGCAGCCGGCTGCTCTTGTCCGGGGCGTCCTGACCAGGACGAGAAACGCCAGCAGCGCCAGGCCAGCTCCTCCGGCGATCACCGCCGCCATCGGCACTCCCGTCTCGTGCGGCAGCAGACCGACGACCGTCGTGGCAATCGCGGCCACCAGCATCTGCAGGAAGCCCAGCAACGCCGATGCCGACCCAGCGATGGCGGGAAAGGGCACCATCGCCGCGGCGATGCCGGAAGGCAGGACCATACCCAGCCCAGCGGTGAAGACCGCCATCGGTGCGACCAGGGCAATGACCGACGAGGGCGCGGCCTCGGCTACGGCGAGCATGGACCCTCCGCCCACGATGCAGATCACGAGGCCCAGCAACGTCAGCTGATCGAGCGCCAGCCGGCTTGCCAGCCTTCCGGCGAGGAGCGTGCCGGTCAGGTATCCGGCGACGGTAAAAACAGCCAAACCCCCATAGTGTTGCGGTGATAGCTTGAGAACGTCAATGAAGACGAAAGGGCCGCCGGCGGCATAGGCCATGAGCCCGGCAAAGACGAAGGCGACGGCCAGCGTGTTTCCCAGATATCGCCGGTCCGCGAGCAGGCCGGTCATGGCGGCGAGAAGGCCGTGACGCGGAGGGGACCCGTCGGCGTCGCGCGGACTGGTCTCCATCAGCAGCCAGAGGGTCGACGCGAGAACGACAACGCCCACGGCTGCAAGAAAGAGAAAGGCCGCCCGCCAGCCGAACCATGCCTGCAAGTAGCCGCCGATCAGGGGCGCGATCGCGGGGGAAACGGCCAGCGCCGCGCTGATTTTTGCCATCGCCCTGGCCGTTCCTTCGACGCCGTAAACATCGCGGACGATCGCCCGGCCAAGGACGGGGCCGACGCACGCCGCCATGCCCTGCAGGACCCGCCCGAGGATCAACGCCTCGATCGACCAGGCAAAGGCGCAGACCAGGGACACAACGAGATAGAGACCGAGGCCTGCAAGCAAGGTGGGACGCCGCCCGAAACGGTCGGAGAGCGGCCCAAATACCAGCTGACAGACGGCAAAACCCAGGAGAAAGCCCGACATCGTCAGGTTGACCCGGTCGGATGTCGTCGCCAGGTCGTGCACGATTGACGGCATCGACGGGATGTAGATTGACGTCGAAATCTGGCCGAGTGCCACGAGAACCGTCAGCAGCGCGCCGATTGCGGGCGGGCGACGCGAGCGGCCGGCTGTCGGCGACGCAGGGGTGTTTTCAGCCATCACAAGGTTTTATGCCCGCTGATCATCGCCCAGCAAGAGACGCCGGCGCGCCCCGCTGCTCTCCGCGCGCGCTTGCGACGGCAGCGCCCTTGGCCGTATAACGCCGCGCCGACCGAGACGTTCCGTCGCCGCGGCAATGGGCTCGCCCGAGCAGTTTGGAACAGGCGCCGCAGCATGACGTTCGCCATTGCCTATCCTGCGATCGATCCGGTGCTGATTCAGGTCGGTCCGTTTGCCGTCCGGTGGTACGCGCTTGCCTACCTGGCGGGTCTGATCCTGGGATGGTGGTACGCGCGAACGCTCGCCAGGCAGCCTCCGCGGGTGGTGCCGGTTGCGGCGATCGACGACTTCCTGACGTGGGCCACCCTCGGCGTCGTGCTCGGCGGCCGCCTCGGTTATGTTCTGTTCTACAAGCCGGGCTACTACCTGGAGCATCCCCTGGCGGCCTTGCAGCTCTGGCACGGCGGAATGTCGTTCCATGGCGGACTGCTGGGCGTTGTTGTTGCGGGGGTCACCTTCTGCCAAAGGCGCCATCTGCGCACGCTGGCGTTCGCCGACCTGATTTTCTGTGCAGCGCCAATCGGCCTGGGTCTCGGCCGCCTCGCCAACTTCATCAATGGCGAACTCGTCGGCCGGCCGAGCGACGTGCCCTGGGCCATGGTGTTTCCCGGCTGGGGCCCTTATCCCCGGCACCCAAGCCAGCTCTACGAGGCCACCCTCGAAGGCCTGGCGCTATTCGTCATCCTGTTCCTGCTTTCGCGCCTGTCCTCGGTTCGCCACCGGCCGGGGCTGCTCACCGGTGCATTTCTGATCGGCTACGGCTTGTTCCGGTCGTTTGCGGAGATGTTCCGCGAGCCGGACGCATATCTGGGGTTCCTCATCAGTGGCCTGACCATGGGACAGTTGCTCTCGGTTCCCCTGGTGCTGATCGGCATTGGTTTCGTCGTCTTCGCGCTGGGTCGCAAGCGCCTGAGCACGACGTGACGCCGCTGGGAGCATTGATCCGCCGGCAGATCCAGGAGGGGGGGCCGATCCCGGTGTCCGCCTATATGGCGCTGGCGCTGGGGCATCCGGAGCACGGCTACTACGCGCGGCACCAGCCAGAGGGACAGGCACCGCTCGGCCGCAGCGGCGATTTCATTACCGCCCCGGAAATCAGCCAGGTTTTCGGCGAGTTGCTGGGCGCTTGGTGTGTGAACGTGTGGCGGGCCATGGGCTCCCCTCACCCCTTCATCCTGGCGGAACTGGGCCCCGGTCGGGGAACACTGCTCACCGATCTGTGGCGCGCGGCGTCCGCCGCGGCGAGCGAGTTCACCTCGGCGCTGCGCCTGCACCTGGTCGAGACGAGCCGGACGCTGCGCGCCTGCCAGCAGGCTTGCCTGGCCGCGCTGCCGCTCCCTGCCCCGCCTCGCTGGCACGAGGACGTCCACCACCTGCCCTCCGGGCCGACCCTGCTGATCGCCAATGAATTCCTCGATGCGCTGCCGGTCGAGCAGTACGTCTGCGATGCCGGCGCCTGGCGGAACCGGCAGGTTGCCCTCGCCCCCGACGGGGACGGGTTTGCGTTCACGCTCGCAAGGGTGGTTGACCCGCACGGCCAACCGGATCTCGCCGACCTGCCGGAGGCGGGCGACGGTGCGGTGATCGAGCGCTGCCCGGCAGCGGAGCGGCTGCTGGCGTGGGTGGCGGAACGGGTGACGACCCAAGGCGGCGCCGCCGTGTTCATCGACTACGGGCCGGCGCGAAGCGCTCCCGGCGAGACCCTGCAGGCAATTCGTGGCCACCGCCGCGAAAATCCGCTGGCGGATGCCGGCGAAATCGACCTGTCCCATCACGTGGATTTCGAACGGCTGGTCGTTGCCGCCACGGCCGCCGGCGCCCGGTGCTGGGGCCCGGTCCCGCAGGGCCTCTTCCTCGGCCGTCTCGGCATCGCCGAGCGCGTGCGCCGGCTGGCCGAAGCGTCCCCGGCGCAGTCGGACGGCATCGAAGGTGCTGCCCGCCGCCTCGTTCACCCCGGCCGGATGGGACTGCTGTTCAAGGCGCTCGCGGCCGCTCACCCGGACTTGCCAACCCCGCCAGGGTTTACCGCCAGCGCTCCGCTCAGGCCGCTGACATAACCGTTAGTGAGGGCGACGGCGGCGCTGCTGTTTTGGCGCCGCTCCGAGCTGGAGCAGGGCGCGGTCATCCAGCGGGCCCTGCCCCCACCGCTCGCCGCGCGGCGACGGCGCGGGAACCTGGTCTGACGGCAGCAGGTCTTGCGCCACGCAAGCGCGAAAGCGGCTCGGTTGCTGGGACTGCTTTAAACTCAACCGGAGGGAGTCGGCGGACTGGGAGGGGCCGGATGGTTCACGATCGCTGTTGTTCATGATTGGTTCCAATTCTATATTGCGAGCGCGAGAGTGTGCTGCTGCACCGCAATATAAGAAGCGCCTTATGCACCGGCAACGCTTTTAGGCCACATTTGTACGCTGGCCTGGGATGCTGAGGGCGGGTTACTTGCCGGCCCTGACGGGAATTGCTTCGATCTGTCCGTCCCTTTTCTCGGCGCGCAGAGCAAAATCGAACAGATCGACTTGCAGGCAAAGGGAGACATCCTGAGCCGGCAGGTATGGCCGATCCGCGCGCAGGAACTTCTGCGCGGTTTCGTGCCCCAGGATTTGCGTCAGCGCGGCAAGATGGTTGTAGCCGCGCTGCCCCAGCCGGCTTTCCCCCAGCCGGCTCTCGATCAGGTCGCCGCAGGCTTCGTCCTCGGGAGCCGGCGACTGGGACCTGATCCCCATCGCGACGATGCTCACCACCGGCGGCCGCCTGGAAAGAATGTGGGCAGCGGTGGCGCCCGCCGTGAGGAACGAGGCCAGCAGCACCTCGTCGCAGTTGGGGAAAGCGGCGAGCGCACCGGTGACACCGGATGTGGTGCGGTGAACGACCGTCCGGCCCTCGAACAAGGACTGTCCGCGCTGCAAGATCAGCCACGGCGAGTTGGTCAGGTCGAAGCCGTCGATCGGCCGTTCGTTGGCCTCCCCCACCAGGACCGCGTCAGGTTCTCTTTGCTCGCGCCAGGCGAGGCAGGTGGCCGGGTCCCCCTCCAGGATGATCCGCTTCGCTCCCGCGTTCAGCATCAGCGGCTCGCAGGTAAACGCGCGGAAAACGTCGATGATCACCGCCGTTCCTTCGGCGGCGCGGGCGCCGTCCGCCAGGGATAACCGCCGGACCTGCATCGGACTGCTCCCCGTGTCTTATATCAGACGTTTTCCTAGCAGCCTTCGCCGAGCGCGATGTCTACGGCAGTGGCGCGTTCTTCGATCAGCAGCCCACAGGCCTGCAGCTCGGCGATCGCCGTCCTGATGGTGCGAAAGTCCAGTTTCGACCGCTCCACCATGTCGAGAACCGAATGCTCGCCGTCAGAAAGGTTCAGGACCCACAGGCGGGCTTCCTCCAGGCGGCTGACGCCGGAGC
>DAIQPV010000139.1:0-7774 GCA_036787145.1 Rhodospirillales bacterium | reverse complement strand
CCGCTTCTAGCCATCCGGCGGGTGCCGATCGGCGCAAGCGCCAAGTCGCGGTCCAGCGTTTCCGTGACTTGGCGTCGTCGATCGGCACCGCCGGCCCAAGAATCTGAATTTTTAGGGAAAATTCATCATGTCCTCAGCAGCGGTAGCTGTTCGTCCCCTGTTTGTTGGTTTGGTTCTGGTGATGTTTGCTCTGATGCCGACCCTCCCACGACCGGCTCAGGCGCAGGCAGCCGGCATGGCGGGTGTCGGTGAGACGGAGACGGCCACCACGCGTGCGACGGTCAAAGCCATCGACGTGGCGAGCCGCACCGTGACCCTTGTGGGACCGCAAGGAGAGATCAAGACGCTGAAGGTCGGGCCGGAGGTGCAAAACTTCCCACAGGTGAAGGCCGGCGACATTGTCGTGGTCCGCTACCGGGAGTCCGTTGCCTATATCATCGCCCCGCCGGGGACAAAAACGCCGGAAGACCTGCTGGCGTTGGCTGCAGCACAGGCAACTCCGGGGGAGATGCCCGCGGCTGCCGCGGCAAGCAAGATCGTCGTAACCGGCCTTGTCGTTGGCGTCAGCCCGGCCGCGAAGACGATTTCCGTCGTCAATCCCGACGGCGGCGAAGTGCGCACGCTGAACGTCAAGGACCCCGACTATCAGCGCATGCTGCCCCAGATCAAGGTCGGTGACACTGTCACCGCCGTGATTTCCGAAGCCGTCGCGGCCGCGGTCGAGCCTGCCAAGTAGTCAGGCGGCTGATTGGGTCGGTTCAGCTTCGGCTGCGCCGGCCCTCCGGCGGGATTCGATTTGAGAGGGAGGGATGAATGTCTGCGAAGTTCGCGTCCAAGGCGTTCGCGGCCTCTTTGGTGATCGTCGGCTTCGTGCTCTCCGACGTCCCGGCGCAAGCGCACAGCAATGACTGGGCGGCGCCGTTCATGGGCGGCATCATGGCGGGTCGGGTGCTGAGCAATATTCAGGAGCAGAAGGAAAAGCAAACGCAGGCCATGCAGGAGATGGCGCAGGGCGGCGGTGGTTTTCGCGGTTATGGCGGCGGCTATGGCGGCGGTTATGGAGGAGGGTATGGCGGCTACGGCGGCGGCTACAGCCGGCCATCCTATGGCCCTCCGCCGCAATACGGCCCACCGCCGGAATGCCGTTAGGGTGGGGAGAGCGATGATGACGTCAAGCCTGAGGCGTTTTGCCGCGATAGCGATCGCGAGCACGGTCTTCTGCGGAGCAGCTTGGTCGCAGGAGACGCAACCGGCGTCGCTGACCGAGGCCACTCTCGCCGGCAAATGGGTGGTGAACTTGGGCCAATGTTCCGATGCGAACGCCGAGTTCATTACCTTTGGCGGCAACGGCGCCGTCGAGAGCATGCGTGAGGGGCGCGCCGATGCCGTCGGCTTCTGGAGGCTGGAAGCCGAAAAGATTTATCTCAGTGTGCTCGCTCCTCCCGCGCGTTTCGATGAGAAGCTGAAGGATGTCAAAGGCTACTACGCCTTTGACATCCTCATCGCGACCTTCAACGTCACCGCCGACGGCTTCGAGGGCGTGGGCATTCTCGGCGACCAAGTTCGCTACGGGAAGTTTACGCGGTGCAAGGCGTAACTGCCGGGCAGGAGGGGCGGCGCGTTTCGTCGCGGCGCCGCCAGCCAGCGGTGCATGAACGAAAGCGCGCAATTCCTGGATTTTTATCAACGCACCGGTAGAATAAGCGCACTCTCAAGGGGGGATGCGGGATGCTGAAACAGCGGATACTGACGATGCTGGCGCTGATGCTCGGCGCCACGGTGGTGATTGCCCCGGCCTGGGCTCAACAAATTACCGGGATCCCGGGGTCGCCAGAGGCGACGACGACCATTGACGGTCGCTATCTGCCGCCGCCTCCCCAGAAATTCGGCGGTCAGATCGAGCTGAACGCCGCGCAGTCGAAGCCCTTTTGGCCGGCGAGGGTGGTGCCGCCGAAGGATGCTCCGAACATCCTGCTGATCATGACCGACGACACAGGCTTCGCAGCGGCCTCGACCTTCGGCGGCGTCATCCCGACGCCCAGCCTCGACCGCATCGCGCAGAATGGTTTGCGCTATACCAATTTCAATTCGACGTCGCTGTGTTCGCCGACGCGTGCCGCGATCATCACCGGCCGCAACCATCACGCGGTGGGCTTCGGTGTCATCTCCGAGGCAGCGACCGGCTTCCCCGGCTATAACAGCCTGATTGGCCGGGACAACGCGACGATCGGCCGCATCCTGCTGGATAACGGCTACCACACGTCGTGGTTCGGCAAGGATCACAACACGCCGACGTGGACGGCAAGCCAAGCCGGTCCGTTCGACCAGTGGCCGACCGGGATGGGCTTCGAATACTTCTATGGCTTCGTCGGCGGCGACGCGAGCCAGTGGCAGCCGAACCTGTTCCGCAATACGACGGCGATCTACCCCTACGTCGGCCACCCCGAGTGGAACCTGATCACGGCGATGGCGGATGACGCCATCCACTGGATGGATCAGCTGAACGCGATCGATCCCCAGATGCCGTTCTTCCTCTACTTCGTGCCGGGCGCGACGCATGCGCCGCACCATCCGACGCCGGAGTGGATCAAGAAGATCAGCGACATGCACTTGTTCGACGAGGGATGGAACAAGCTGCGCGACGCCATCTATGCCAACCAGAAGAAGCTGGGCGTGATCCCGCAGGACGCCAAGCTGACGCCCTGGCCGGACGACCTGCTGCGGCGCTGGGAGCAGCTTACGTCCGAGGACAAGAAGCTCTTCATCCGCCAGGCTAATGTCTATGCGGCCTACCTGGCCTATACCGATCATGAAATCGGCCGGGTGATCGACGCCGTCGACAAGATGGGCAAGCTCGACAACACGCTGATCCTCTACATCGTCGGCGACAACGGCTCCTCGGCGGAAGGCTCGCCCAACGGCACGCCCAGCGAGGTGCTGCAGTTCAACGGCGTCGAGCTGCCGGTGGCGGACCAGGTGAAGTGGTACGACGCCTGGGGGTCCGACCAGACCTATCCGCACATGCCGGTGGCCTGGACCTGGGCATTTGACACGCCGTTCAAGTGGACGAAGCAGGTTCCGTCGTTCTTCGGCGGCGTCCGCCAGCCGATGGCGATTTCCTGGCCGAAGCGGATCACGGACAAGGGCGGCATCCGCAACCAATTCCACCACGTCATCGACGTCGTGCCGACGCTGCTGGAGGTCACCGGCATTCCGGCGCCGGTCAGCGTCGACGGCATTGCCCAGAAGCCGATCGAGGGCGTCAGCTTTGCCTACACCTTCGACAAGGCCAACGCCGACGCGCCCTCGCCGCACAAGATCCAGTACTTCGAGATGATGGGCGTGCAGGGACTGTACAACGAGGGCTGGATGCTGAGCGCGGTGCCGATCCGCGCACCGTGGGAACTGCTCAGCGCTAACATCGAGGATCCCGCCAGCGCGTTCAAGTTCGAGCTCTACGATGTGCGCAAGGACTGGACTCAGTTCACCGACGTCGCCGCACAGAACCCGGCAAAGGTCCAGGAGATGAAGGACCTGATGTTCGCCGAGTTCGCCAAGTATCAGGTATTGCCGCTGGACGCTTCGGTGGCGACGCGGATGGTGACGCCGCGGCCGTCGCTGTCGGCCGGCCGCCGGGAGTTCACCTTTACCGGCACGCCGATCACCGGGATTCCGCGCGGCACCGGGCCCGACCTGCTCGATACGTCCTACACGGTGACGGCGGAGATCGAGGTGCCGCAGGGTGGTGCCGAGGGGATGATCGTCACCCGCGGCGGGCGCTTCGGCGGCTACGGGCTCTATCTGCTGAAGGGCAAGCCGGTGTGGGTGTGGAACCTGCTCGACCTCAAGCGCGTCCGCTGGGAAGGCCCGGAAGCGCTCAAGCCGGGCAAGCACACCCTCGTCTACGACTTCAAGTATGACGGACTCGGGCTTGGCACGCTCGCCTACAACAACATCACCGGCCTCGGCCGTTCCGGCACCGGCACCTTCTCGGTCGACGGCAAGGTCGTCGCGACGCACACGCTCGATCACACTGTGCCGCTGACCCTGCCGTGGGATGAGACCTTCGACATGGGCTCGGATACCGGCACGCCGGTCGACGACGCTGACTACAAGGTGCCGTTTGCGTTTACCGGGACCATCGGCAAACTGGTGTTCGCGCTCGACGAGCCGAAGCTGACGCCCGAGGACGTAAACAAACTGAAGGAGGCTGAGGCCAAGGCGAACGACCAGCGGTAGCGGTCCGACCCCGGCATGGCCGGCCAAATGACGGATCAGGACCCGATTGTTGACTGAGCCCGCCCGTTCTTCAACGCGGGCTCAAGCTCGCCTCGTCGGCCGGTTGAAGCAGACCGGCCGCGCGACGTGGCTATTGGTGGCGCTGGTCCTGCTGCTGCTTCTCTATCCCCTTGCCGACGACTCGCTGGTCTGGAAGGCGATTCTAGGCCTGTTGAATAGCGCGATCCTGATAACCGGAGTGGCGGCGGCGAGCGCCTCGCGGCCCACGCTTGGTGTCGCTGTGGCCTTTGCATTGCCCGCCCTGGGCCTTCAATGGGCGATCGTTGTTCGCCACGATCCGATCTTTACGATCCTGGAATGCGCGACAATGGTCCTGTTCTACACCTTCGCCATCGCCCACATTCTGGCTTACGTCCTCCGTCCGGGCCCGGTTACCGGCAACAAGCTTCACGGGGCCATCGCCGTTTACATCATGATCGGCCTGTTGTGGGCGTTCCTCTATACGTGCATCGATTTTCTTATCCCTGGATCTTTCGATTACATGGGGCATAGCGATCTTCCGCTCCGCGCTCATGGGATTAATTTCGTGTTTTTTAGTTTCGTCACCTTGACGACGACCGGCTACGGCGACATGGTGCCGACAACCGCGCACGCTCAGTCGGCGGCGATCCTTGAACAAATGGCGGGAACTTTCTTCGTCGCCATTCTCGTCGCGCGGTTGGCCGGGCTGTACCAACCTAGGGGCCATGACAGCCAAGGCTAGTTTCCCGGGCGACAGGAGCCGTGACATGAAAGTGTGCTGCGGAAAAATTACGTGCGTCCTTGCCGTCGCCGTATTTGTGGCGTTACTGGGGGCATGCACCAGTGTCAGTGTTGATCCGGAGGCCGGTGCGTATGAACAATTACCGCCACCGACCCGGGTGCTGGTCTACAACTTCGCGGTGACGCCACAGGAGGTCCAGCTCGACGCCGTCGGCTCGGCGATCACCAGCACGTTCGACGGAACGGCCGACAGCACACAGGAAAAGCAGGTGGGGCACGCGGTCGCGGATGCGCTCGCCAAGCACCTGGTCTCGAGCATCTCCGACATGGGGCTCTATGCCGAGCGCGCCGCGGGCCCAATGCCGACCACCGGCACTGATGTGTTGATCCTGGGACAGCTCGTCTCGATCGACGAGGGCGATGCCGCCGAGCGCATGATCATTGGGCTCGGCGCCGGCCGCAGCGATGTGCAGGCGCACGTCCAGGTCTACGAGACGGTTGCCGGGCGGAACGTTCCCATCGAAAGCATGACCGGCGCGGCCAAGAGCAGCCTGATGCCGGGGGCGGCGGAGACCATGGGGGTGG
The DNA here is from genome assembly GCA_036787145.1 of Rhodospirillales bacterium. Classification (GTDB taxonomy): domain Bacteria; phylum Pseudomonadota; class Alphaproteobacteria; order Rhodospirillales; family Defluviicoccaceae; genus Defluviicoccus. The sequence continues at coordinate 2,188 of DAIQPV010000139.1, read as the reverse complement.
GCGCACTGACCGGCCACCTGCTGGTTTCCACCGCGATCACGGCCGGCTCGCAGATCGCCAATCAGACGTTAAGCGCCAACGTTGACTCGGAAGCCGCCCGGCTCGGCGATAAAATCGCCGCTCAGCTTCAACAACTCTTTCAGGAGCAGGGCTGGATCGTCGCAGGCAGCTGACGGCGGCATGATGCCGACCTCTCCAGCGACCGCAGGGAGTTGCGGGGCGCGACGACGGCCAGGGATTATTGCCGCTCTCGTCGCCCTCATGGCAATCTCTGGTTGTGCATCAGGATCGACCGAACCGTCCGACGGCGAGGCCGCTTGCCGGGCTCGCGGTCTGCTGCCCGGCACCGCCGAGTTCGCGGTTTGTCTCCATCCGAGCGAAGCGGCGGCCGTGGAGCAGGGCGAGGAGGCGTGGGGACAGATGCAGGGCGACGTGGAGGAGTGACGGCGGGTAGCGGTCACATCGCAACGGAAGGCAGGTGGCCGATCTTCACATAAAGGAGGCATCCCTCAAGGCTGAAGGGGGCGTGCCGGCTGCCAGGGGGATTGCGCAGCCAGGAGCCTCTGGCATAGCGGCCTTCGTCGTCCTCGATCGCGCCGTCGAGCACGAAGATCTCCTCTCCGCCCGGGTGCTCGTGAGGAATGAAGCGGGTGTGCGGCGCCCACCGGACCAGCGAGACCCGCTCGCTGCCGAAGCCGTGCATCGGCAGAACGGCAATGCCCCAGCTGATCCCGGGAAACCACTCCGCCGAACCAGTATCGAGAACGATGCGCTCCCGGTCGTCGGGATGGAACTGGCGCAGCTTGACAAACAGCACGCAACCACGCTCGCTCCATGGCGCGTGGTCCGACCCTGGCGGGTTTCGGACGTAGGTTCCCGCGGGATATTCGCCCAGCTCGTCGGCGAAGGTGCCCTCCAGAACAAGAAATTCCTCGCCCAGCGCGTGCTCGTGTCGTAGGAAACGGCTGCCCGGCAGATAGCGGACAACGCTTGTCGCCCGCGCCACTTCCTCGCCGTCACGCTCAAGCATCCGCCGCTCGACACCGGCCATTGGCGACGGGACCCACCGCGCCTCATCGGCAAAGTTTACGGCCCGAAGGCTCAGGTCGGCATGGATCAGCATGGCGTAATCCTTCACCGCTGCATTCTGCCGCTCGAGACATGGTGACCAGAGAACTCGCCAACTGCATGCTCGCCAAGCGTCAAGGTCGGCCTTTCCTCCGGTGCCTCAGGAGGCGGATGCCGCCGATGGCCCCGACGACGCCGTGGAGGCACCGGAGGTCTTAGTCGCTCGTGTCCTCGAAGATTTCGCGCGTCAGGAAGACAACCTGAGTCCGGTTTGTCGCCTTCAGCTTCTGCATTATATTGCGGACATGGGCCTTGACCGTGCCCTCGCTCATTCCGAGCTCGGTCGCAATGGTGCGGTTGGCCTTGCCCTCCCTCAGGCACTTCAGCACGACGAACTGTCGGTGAGTGAATTGCTCGGCGATCGGCGCCGTGCACCGCATTGGCCGTTGTTTTCCGGCAAGCGGGGGGAAACTGCTCGCCGGAATGAACGTGCCGCCCGCAAAAACCAAGCGGATGGCACCGATGGCGACATCGAGCGTCGCACTGGGCGGAATATAGCCACGCGCGCCACGCTCCAGGGCTTCGAAAATCCGATCTGGTCCATCCTCATCTGCCAGCAGAACGAGCGGTGCCGGACCAAAGGCCTCCTTCAGCTGCTGAAGAGTCTGCTCCACTTCCGGATCCGAGGGGCGACGCTGATGAACATGGTAGAGCACCAAGGCAACGGCGCGCGGGCCGAATTCCTGATCAACGCACTCGTCGATCGTCGTAAAGGAAACCACCTCGGCGTCTTGGTAGACCATCCTGAGGCACTGGGCGACGCACTCTCGAACAAACGTGTGAGGGTCAATCACCACGATGCGCTTCGTCGCGTGGCCAGTGGCAATCGAGAGAATCTCGTCGGGCATCAGCGCAAATATTCCTGCAACTTCGAAATGCGAAACGGAGGCAGGAACCATGACGGCGGCAAACGGGCATCGTCCCCAAAGCGCACGCTCTTCTGCCCGCTGGTCTCTGGTCGCATCGATTGCACTGTCAGACTCAAGAACAATAAAAATAAGAGACGAAACGGGGGCCTACTGCCAATTCGACCATTGGGATAACTCCTTCGGGCAATTCT
>DAIQPV010000138.1:0-7887 GCA_036787145.1 Rhodospirillales bacterium | reverse complement strand
TAGGCGGCGATACACGTTGCCGATGAGGCGTAGGGCAGATCAAATACCAGCGCCGCCCGCAGACCCAGGACGAGACAAAGCGAAGCAAGAGACGCCGCGCTGCTGATCCGCGAGACCGGCCAGCGGCAGAGTGCCGCCGAGATTCCGGACGCGAGCGGCATCGAAACGCCGGCCAGCAGAAGGTAAACAAGGGGAAGCCCTTCGCTTCCCTCATCGGCAAGCACTTGTGCGGAACCAACCGCCATCAGAATGATCACGGCGGAAGAAAGAACGGCGGCGAGAAGGGCAAGCTCCAGGACGATGGGTGGCCGCCGGACGTAACCCCGAAACGCGTCGGCCAGGTGAGCGCTGGAGCTGGAAAAGCGCATCTAGGCCGCGGAAGGAGCTCCGCCCTCTGCCTCGGCGATGAACGTGGCGACGACGCCGAGATCGAGGTAACGGCGGCGCAATGCCTGCGGCAGTGTGGAAAAGCTGCGAACGACGCCGCGACAGCCGACAGCGCCGCAATGGCAGATCATGTCTTCCTGCGGATGCTCCTGATGGGTCGAGTAGTCGTAGGTCAACTCCTCGCCCGCGCCGATGTCGCGAAGGGCGATCATCAGAAAGCCGGTGGGGCCAGCCCGCAGCCCGCAGTTCGGTCGGCAGCTGTGATTTGTAAAGTCGTCCAGCCCCCCGTAGGGGGGGATAAACAGATCTGGTCCCACTTGGAAGATGTCGGCATGTGTATAGCCGCTCAGGCGCAACTGGGCGTGCGGTCGCGCTCCTGCGTAGTACGCAGGTTCGTAGACTTGCAGAGCAATATCCCCGGCTGCGATATCCCGTACAGTAAATAGACCAAAACCGCAGTTATCGGTTGGCGCAATATAAACATAGGTATATTGGGATATTTTTGCCTGAGGCCGAGGAGTTACGTCAATGCGGAGCCTTTGTCTTTTATTCATCGCTATCCCCGTAAATGCGCGGCTTAGGTTAAAGAGTTCACCGACACCAGACTTTACGAGCTGGGGTGGCTATTGACCTCTGCAACACCCAGTCTTCAAAGGCTCTGGCATCGACGGGCGGACTGAACAGATAGCCCTGGGCTTCGCCGCACCCCTTCGACCGGAGGTACTCAAGCTGGCTGGCCTGCTCGACGCCCTCGGCGACGACTTTCATGCCCAGTTGATGGCCGAGCGAGATCATCGCATTGACGATGGCGACGTCGCCGGCTCCGGTCGTCAGGTCGCTGATGAACGACGTGTCGATCTTCAGAGTGTTCAGCGCAAAGCGGCGAAGGTAGCTGAGCGAGGAATAGCCGGTTCCGAAATCGTCGATGGAGATGTTGATCCCCAGTTCCTTGATCTGGGCGAGGAGATGCGCGCTCAGCCGGGTGTCTTCCATGAGCACGCTTTCGGTCAGTTCCAGCTCCACCAGACGGGGATTAATGCCCGTTTCGGAGATGATCTGGGCGAGACGGTCCGCCAGCGGGCGATGGCGGAACTGCACGGCGGACAGATTGATCGAAACGACGAGCGGCGGCAGGCCCGCGGCGTGCCACGCGGCCGTTTGCCGGCACGCCTCGCGGAGCACCCAGTCGCCAATCGGCAGAATGAGGCCGTTCTGTTCGGCGATCGGAATGAACTCACCGGGCAGGACCAGACCGTCCTCGGGCTGGTTCCAGCGGAGCAGGGCCTCCATGCCCACGACGGCGAGCGAGCTCGTATCTACGCGCGGCTGGTAATAGAGCAGAAACTCGCCGCGTTCGAGGCCCCGGCCCAGCTTCGATTCAATGTAGAAGCGGCGAGCCGTGCGGACGCGCATCCCCTCGGAGAAAAACCGATAGCAGTTCCGGCCTTGCTCCTTGCCCTCGTACATGGCCATGTCGGCGTGTTTGAGCAAAGACGTTGCGCACGTGCCATCATCGGGGAAGACACTGATGCCGATTGTGGCGGTGATCCGGGTCTCTTCGTCGGTGAGTGCAACCGGCTGAGCCAGAGCGCGGGCGATCCGCTCGGCGACGATGGCGGCGTCTTCTGGGCTCTTGATCTTGGAGAGGATGATAACGAACTCATCCCCACCCAGCCGCGACACCAGTTCCTGCTCTGGCTCTGCCAGCAGATTTTCGACATCTCCCTCTCTGAGCAGGACGTCGCTCTTGCGGATGCAGCCGAGAAGGCGCCGCGCCACCTCGCGCAGGAGAACGTCTCCGCTGTCGTGGCCGAGGGTGTCGTTGATTCGCTTGAAGTTATCGACGTCGAGGAAAAGAACGGCGAGACGATGGCGAAAGCGCTCGGCCTGCGCCAGGGCGTGGTTCAGCAGTTCATCCATCAACAGACGGTTCGGCAGACCCGTGACGAGGTCGTAGTAGGCGAGCGACCGGATGCGAGCCTCGGCCTCGCGGCGTTCGGTGATATCCAGCCAGCAGCCGACCAGTTCTTGCGCCTTTCCGGCGGAATCTCGCAGCATTTTCATGCGGTCACTGACCCAGCGGAACTCGCCCGACGCCCTTCGGAACCGGTAGTCGATCGAGAGTTCATCGCTCTCGTGGATGTCCTTGAGAGCCTTGTGCACCCTGGGGAGATCTTCGTCGTGCACGCGGTCGATCCAGAACCGCGGATCTTCGAGAAACGACGGGGCGTCCCAGCCGAACTCGGTCTTGATGTTCTCGCTTACGAAGGCCGGCGAGTGGTCGCGCCCCGGCGCGGAGCTGTAGACCACAACGTCCGTGGCATTGATGACCTGCTCCAGTCTCAGTTTGGTTTTTCGCAGCGTCCGCTGACCAAGCCATTTCGCCGACAGAGCGAAGGCAACCTGGCGAAGCTCGTTGGCGTGAAACGGTTTCTGGCAATAAAGCAGCTTGTCCACAGGTGGAACGCGGGCGGCAATGTCTTCGGCGCGGATGTCGGAGAAGCCGGTGACGAAGACGATGTTGATCTCCTTGTCGAGCTTTCGGATCTGTTCGGCGGCTTGGACGCCGTCGGGGCCGGGGGGCATCCGGACATCGAGAAACGCGACCGCGAAGGGATTGCCATCCCGCAGAGACTCTTCGACGGCTTTCACCGCCTTATCCGCTTGCAGGCACAGGCACAGCGAAAACCCCGCCGATCGGGCCCTGTGTGGCGCGGCGCCGAAAAGCTCGGACTCGATGTCTGCAAGTTTGGCCCGGCGGACATCGTCCTGGCCAGCGCCGCCCGAAAGGATCGCAGCGTAGTCGTCAAGTATCCGCTGTTCATCATCGGCAACAAGGATACGGACGCCGCTGAATTCGTTATCGTTGCTATTGGTCATGATCGTCAGCCTGTATCCGATTCTAGGCGGCTATACGCAGCAGTATGTGAAACGTTGATCCTTGGTCATTGCCAAGGCTTTCGGCATATATTTTGCCGTCCAACGTCGAGATACTTGTGGCACACCAGTGCAGACCAGCGCCTCTCCTCCCGTTCTTTTTGGTTGAGAAGCCGCGGGCGAAAATCGAGGCCATCAGCTCGGAGGGAATGCCGATGCCGTTGTCTCGCACCTGCAAATCAACGTACTGGGTGCCGTCTACCGTCTTCGGGCATGCGGTGACGGCGATCCTGGCAACCGATCGACCGGCGGCGGTGACCGCCTCGACGGCGTTGACGAAAAGGTTCTGCAGCACGTGCTTCAGGACGAAGCGAGCGGAGGCGACCGGTGGCTGCTCGTGTATGTCCGGATCGATGTCGATCTCGATTTCGGTATCCGGGAACGACGGCAGCATGGCCACCGCTTCCTGAACGCAATCGGCCACGGCCACCGCCTGAATGCCCGCCTCCACCCGGCTGAACCGGTCCAGTTCGCCAAGGACGTCCTCGACCCTGAGCAGGTCCTGGGAGACGAGAGCGAGTTGACCGCCCGCTTCCGCTTGCGTTTCCCGCAGGTTGTCGAAGGCCAGCCGGAGGTAGGCGGCCATCTTGGTTCGACGCTCGGCGGGGGTGCCGGGCGATGCAAGCTCCTCGAAGGCAGCCTCGGCGTGCTTGGGGGACGGCTCGACGAGGCGTTCTCGCAGGCGCTCGACCCGTGTGTTCACGGGCATCAACTGGTTGCGCAGGTTATGAAGAACACCGGATGCCATGTGGGCGACACCCGACTGGTAGGAGTGATCGAGCAGGCGGTCGCGAGCGTCCGCGAGACGAGCCAGCATGCGATCGAACTCGCGGCTGAGAATGCCGATTTCGTCGCTGCGGGTCAGGGCGACACGCCGGCTCGGCACTCCCTCTGCCTGGATCGCGACGATATGCCGGGTGAGGCTGACCAGCGGGCCGACCAACAGCCATTGCAGGAGGATCGCCAGCACCGCCGTCACCAGAACGGCGGTCACCGCCAGGCCGCCGACGGAGGCAAGCAAGACGCGCTCACCAATTTGCGACAGGTCGCGCTTGACCTTCGCCGTCACCAGCAGAATGGGACGGTCCTGAAGATCGCTGATGAGGGAGTATGCGAGGAGGCGATCGTCCGACGACCGCTCGGTCTGAACCGAGGCCCCGGACGCCAGGAGTTGCTGGTAGGCGACGGCCGCCGAGCCCGCAAGCTCTCCGACAGGTGTCAGGGCAAAGTCGACCTTGATCCTGTCCTTGATGTCCGCAAGCAGCTCATCATCGACGAAGCGGCCAAAGAGGAGCGAGCCGACCGCCGGGCCTTCCCGGTTGGTCTTGACGATCGGCCTGGATGCCACAAGCACGGGAAGCTCCGGCGTGCGCAAGATCCCGGTCACGCGACTGGCATCATCAGCATAGGATCGCAGCGCATCGCCATCGGCAAGGAAAGCGAGCGTCCAATCCGCATGTCTTACTTGCCCGGACCGGCGATTAAAGACGGTGGAAAAGATCTGGACCTTTTTCGTAGTATAAATCTCGACGACATCGAGGCGCAGGGTTTGCAAAGATTCGACGCCGAGGTTTGTGCTTGGGTATGATTTTTCGCCGCCCTTGGCAAAGCGGTAGCTGTCGTCCCAACTGGAGTAATCCCACAGTGTTTTATCGACGTCCTCGATCTCCGCGTTCAGGGCTTCCTTGATGCGTTGAACATCGCGCGCGGCAGCCTGCTGCTCCAGTTCAAGGAACGTCGGAAAGACCAGCGTCTTCAGGACGAAGAAGTTGGCAAGCGCCGTGGCCAGCAGCGCAAACCCGATCGCGCACAGCACTTTCCCGCGGATTCTCATTGCGCCCGTCCCGTCAGACGACCGTCATTCGGCCGGCGGGCCGCGCCTGAGAGCGGGGTGTCGATGTTCAGCGCCGATGGTTTCCGCCCGATTGGAGCTGCGCTTACCGTCCCGGCGGAACTTCCGTACACAGCCGTCTCGGAAAGGATCGTGCGCCGCAACCGGTGTCTCCGTGGCAAGGGACCACACAGGCCGATCTGCTCGACCTGTCGCGGCAGCATGCACGTCGAAGGTTAAGAACTTCTTGCATCAGCGGGCATCGTCAGCAGGAGGCCGCAGACAGGGACGTACCGGCGCCCACGGGCTGACGTGGGCGAGAGCGCCGTCAATATCCCGGGGCACAGGCATTGGTGAGCCGCTTTATTTATTTGGCGGGATCCGCAAAAGGCGGCTCGAACCAGAATGTGTAATAGTCACAGGTGATTTCCTCGCCGCAGCGGATGTCGCGCGTGGCCCACCCGTAGACCTGATCCCAGGCGGTATTGGGAGCGTCGGCGTGATTCATGAACCGCGAGTTGTCGACCGAAATGACCATGGTTTTGTCTGCAGGATCGACGTAAGCGAAGACGCGCATGAAGCGGGCGAACTCTGCGCCAAGACACGCGGCCTGCTCGCGGGTCATGACGAGATCGACACCTTCGACGAACTCGTAGATGCGGGTTCCGGACCGGATGTCCTCCCCCGCGAAGACCCCGACCCCCTGAATCTCGCTTGGCGCGACGTAGTTCTTCACAATCATCATGGCCGGGTTTCGCTTCGCCGATTACGAAGCGAGACTCGCCTCCAAAGCTGAAGGTTCGGTTAACCGCTGGCGGTTTGGGGTGCGCCGTCGTGCAATCATGCTCACATTGGGATCCGGGATGGTGCAGCAGCGGGCGGGCGTGCTCGCAGGATTTGTCGTCGCGGGATGCCTGTGCGCACCACCGGCCGCCTTATATGTTCGACTGACACGGACGGTTGGGGCTATTGCTGCGCTGAACGGTCGGCCACCGGGGGGATCGCCTGCCGATGGATCGACGACCGCATCGTCTGGCTGGCCATGGATTCGTTCGCTAGACTGAGCGGTCATTTTCGCAAGAAAGGAACCGGGACCGATGCGTCTCTCCGTAATCCGAGCGTCTATGCTGGCGTTGTCGCTCGCGCTGGCCGCGACTCTTCTGCCGAACCCGGCAAGCGCCCTGATGGACAACCAGGAGGCGCTGGGCCTGCTGGAGCGGGCCAAGAGCGGCGATACGACAGCGGTCGATACGCTGCGCCAGCAGGCTGACGCGGGCGACCCTATTGCCCAGACGGCACTCGCCACGGTCTATCTCGCCGGCCTGGGCGGCGTGACCAAGGACGACGCGGAAGCGGTCCGCTGGACGCGGATGGCGGCCGATCAGGGCTTCCCCCCGGCCGAGTACGACCTGGCGCTCCTCTATTATACCGGCCGCGGCGTGACCAAGGACGATGCGGAATCCGCGCGTTGGCTGCAGCGGGCGGCCGACAAGGGGGTGGCACCCGCTCAGAACAATCTGGCGCTTCTCTACGCCACCGGTCAGGGCGTGCCGAAGAATATGACCACGGCGGCGGGCCTGTTCCGGAAAGCGGCGGACCAGGGTTTCGCCGAGGCAGAAAACAATCTCGGCGTGCTCTACGCCAATGGCGAAGGCGTCAAGAAGGACCTGAAGCAGGCAAAGAAGTGGTTCGAGAAAGCCGCCGCGCAGGGCCATCCCGCGGCCCAGCGTAATCTGGAAAGACTCCAGCAGGAAAAGCGCTGACAAGGCGATTCGGAAGTTCGGCGAGTCAAAGCCGGGGGGCGGTTGACCGTTACTCACTGCGCTTTGCCTCAAGCGGTCAAAACAGCGCTCTTTTGACCGCTTGAGCCGGCTCTTATCCCCATTTTTCCCGTCACGAGGAAGCGGATCAACAGACAATCGCAAACCTCTGCTGCCTGTATTATAAGATTGCCTTCTCTCGTTGGCATCATTCGAAGGCTTTGACCTCCACGATGAGCCGTTTACCCGTCGCAGCAGGCATTGGCCTTTTCGTTTGCGGTTTGGTGATGGCCGGATGTGCGTCCCCGCCAGCCACTTCTGTGGCGGGCAGCTCCGTACATCAGGCGGTGGACCGGGCGAAAGTCGGCGATGGTCACGCGCTGCAGGAGCTGCGCATGGCGGCTGACGCCGGGGAGGGGGCTGCCGCCTATGCCATCGGTCTTGGCCTGGCCGAGGGCTGGGCCGGACGCAGAGATATCGATGAAGCGCTCGCCTGGTGGCAGCGGGCGGCCGACCAGGGCAACGCGGACGCGATGAACGCCCTGGGCGTCGCCTACGCTGAGGGAATCGGCGTTTCCCAGAGCACGTTCAAGGCCCGGCAGTTGTGGGAGCAGGCGGCTTTACAGAATCACCCCACTGCCCAATACAATCTCGGCAGCTTGCTGGTTTCCTCATCGGCGACGCGCGGCGACATGGCGCAGGCGACGGAGTGGCTCCGCCGTTCCGCCGAACAGGGGGATGCGGACGCCGAATACTTCCTCGCCAACCTGTACGACTCGGGCGAGGGGGTCATCCGACAGCCGGCAGAAGCGCTGGCGCTGTGGAGCAAGGCGGCGGCGCAGGGGCACGCGGACGCGCTCCTCGACTACCTGCGCCGCTACGTCGACCGCTTCGCGGGCCGCCGGAGCGGAGGGGGCGGCGGCTTCGTCGTCCCGGGCTCGGCGCTCTCGGCGCGCAGCTGGCGTGACTTCC
>DAIQPV010000137.1:0-7910 GCA_036787145.1 Rhodospirillales bacterium | reverse complement strand
GTGTTCGACGGCCGCGGCCGGCTCGCCGGTCCGGGAAAGCTGTCGGTGACGAAGGACGGCAAGCCGGTCGCCGATCTCACCGCCAAGCACATCATCCTCGCCACCGGCGCCCGACCGCGGGCGCTGCCCGGCCTCGAGCCGGACGGCAAGCTGATCTGGACCTACTTCGAGGCGATGGTGCCGGAGAGCCTGCCGAAGTCGCTGCTGGTCATCGGCTCGGGCGCCATCGGCATCGAGTTCGCGAGCTTCTTCCGCTCGCTCGGCTCCGAAGTCACCGTCTGCGAGATTCTGCCGCGGGTGCTGCCGGTCGAGGACGCAGAGATCTCCGCCTTCGCCCGCAAGCAGTTCGAAAAGCAGGGCATGAAGATCCACACCGAGACGCAGGTCAGCGGCCTGACCAAGACGGGCGATAAGGTGACGGCAAAGCTGGAGGGTGGCGGCAAGACCTGGGAGATCACCGTCGACCGGGTGATCCTCGCCGTCGGCATCGTCGGCAACACCGAAGACCTCGGCCTCGAAGGCACCAAGGTGAAGGTGGACCGCACCCACATCGTCATCGACGAGTGGTGCCGCACCGGCGAGCCCGGCGTCTACGCCATCGGTGATGTCGCGGGCCCGCCGTGGCTCGCCCACAAGGCCAGCCACGAGGGCGTCATCTGCGTCGAGAAGATCGCCGGTGTCAACGACGTCCATCCGCTGAACACCGGCAACATCCCCGGCTGCACCTACAGCCGGCCGCAGGTGGCCAGCGTCGGCCTGACCGAGGCGGCGGCGAAGGAGAAGGGCTACCAGCTCAAGGTCGGCCGCTTCCCGTTCATCGGCAATGGCAAGGCGATCGCGCTCGGCGAGCCGGAGGGCATGGTCAAGACGGTGTTCGACGCCAAGACCGGCGAGTTGCTAGGGGCTCACATGGTCGGCGCCGAGGTGACCGAGCTGATCCAGGGCTATGCGGTGGCGCGGACGATGGAGACGACGGAGGCGGAGCTGATGCACACCATCTTCCCGCACCCGACGCTCTCGGAGATGATGCACGAATCCGTCCTCGACGCTTACGGCCGCGCCGTTCACTTCTAAACGGTCGGGCAAGACATCCGGCGAATGGGGCCGGTCCACAGTGGCCCGTCGTTTTGACGGAGAGCCCGCGGCCTCGTCGCGGGCGGGCGCGCTTGGATTATCGAGGCTTGCGGCAGTAAAGTTGAGCGTCTATGGCTCTGCTAAGTCGCTTTGGGCCATCGCAGGGTCGGGATCATCCCCTCTTCAGCCAGGTTTGAAGTGCAAATGCACACTGCATCGCGGGCGTTAGGACCCGGGGTCCGCTTCCCGTTCAGAGTGGTTGCCGTCGATGGCTGGCGTCTCGCCAGCATCGGCCTGCTGCTCGTGATCCTTTTCCTGATTCTCACGACCTTTCGCGACTACGGCATCTCGTGGGACGAACGCGTACAAAAGGAGTACGGCGAACATATCCTCGCGTACTATCAATCGGGATTTGTCGATCGCACGGCAGTGAGCCCCAACGATGAGACAGACGACGGCAATCTTCCCTATTACGGCGGAAGCTTTGATCTCGCGACGGCTGCGATCAATCGCGTCTCGCCATTCGGAACCTACCAGACCCGTCACCTTTGCGGCGCCCTGATCGGCCTGATCGGTCTGATCGCCACCTGGCGGCTGGCGGAAAGAGTGCGGGGGCCGAGGGCGGGATTTCTCGCTCTCGCTCTGCTCGCGACCGTGCCGGCGTACTACGGCCACATGTTCATCAACCCGAAGGACATGCCTTTTGCCGCGGCAATGACCGTTGTCCTGCTGTGGATGTGCGCCGTGGTTGGCGAATGGCCTCGGCCGCGCTGGACCACGATCATAGCGCTCAGCATCGCTGGGGGTGTGGCTCTCGGCACCCGCGTTGGCGCGGCGGCCGCCGTTCTCAGTCTTGCGATTCCGGTAGCCGCCTGGGTTTTCTCGGCACGGCCGGGTTGCGACCGTCGTCAGGCGCTGGCAGCTTCGGCGAGAGGATGCGCCCGCCTCCTGGCGGTCCTGCCGCTGACATGGGCGATCATGGTGGCGCTCTGGCCCTGGGCGGGACAAGAGCTGCTCAACCCGCTCCGCGCGCTGGAGATGTTCTCTCATTTCCCGTTTCCGGCCGAGGTCTTGTTCGACGGCCGGATGGTTCCGGCGACGGACGTGCCGCGAAGCTATCTGCTGGTGTTTCTTGCTCTTACCTTGCCGGAGAGCATCCTTCTCGGCTTGCTGGCGGCAGGCGTGGCCGCCCTCACCGCCGCGCTGTCCGCCTCCACCCGCGGCGATCCGCAGGCCGACCGGCGTCTTCGCCTGCAGCTCCTGTCTATTGCTACGGCGGCGCTATTCCCGGTCGTCTTCTTCATCCTTGCCAAGCCCACGGCCTATAACGGGATGCGGCACTTCCTGTTTATTCTGCCGCCGTTGGCCGTGCTGGCAGCCGTGGGTGTCGACGATACGTGGCGCCACTTACGAGGCGGCTGGCACCGCCCTCTGCTCGCCTGCGGGGTCGCCTTCCTCAGTCTTCCGATTGTCCGAATGGTCGCGCTGCATCCTTATGAATACATTTACTACAACGACCTGACGGGCGGGCTGCCGGCCGCGGTCGATCGCTTTGACTTGGATTACTGGGGTGTTTCCGTGGGCGAAACGACGAGGGCTCTGGCGGCGATCGAGCGATCGGCTGGTGAGGCCTTTCCACCGCGGCCGTGGCGGGTGGCTGTGGAAGCGGAGGAAACCAGCGCCACGCCGTATATGTCGCCATTCATGGCGCTTACTGACGATGACGATGCCGCTGACTTCGTGATTGACCTGTGCCCCTGCGAGGTGCCCCCCGGCGGCCGCATCGTTGCCCAGACTCAGCGTTCGGGCGTCGTGCTGTCGCAGGCATATGACATGCGGGGCGCCGGAGCGGTCAGTCGTGCCTCAGAGACGCCGGCTGCCGCTGGCGGAGGACAGCCAGAGGCCGGCCGCAATCGCCACCACGCCCACGAAGTGGTAGCGGTGCAGCGTTTCGCCGAGCAGCGCCACCGCCAGGATCGCGGCGAAAACCGGCATCAGATGGATATACAGCCCCGCCCGCGTCGCGCCCACCCGCTCAACGCCGTGGTTCCAGCAAGCGAACGCCAGCACGGAGGCAATCACGCCGACGTAGAGAATGCTTCCCACCACGGGCAGGCTGGGCGAAAAGCCACCGCGGAGCATCAGCTCAAGTCCCCAGGCAGGGACGAGCAGCATCAGGCCCGGAACTATGGCCGCCAGCAGCAGCGCAAGGGGCGGGAGGTCGGGCGGTCTCCGGCGCAACAGCACCGAATAGAGCGCCCAGGCCGGCACCGCGAGGAACATCCACAAGTCGCCCTCGGTTAGCTGCAGATCGAAGAGCCGGCGCGCATCGCCGTTCAGCACCACGATGCCGACACCCACCAGCGAAAGGCCGATCCCGACTGCCTGCCGCCAACTGGGCCGGTGCGAATCGAAGGCGAAGGCCATGACCGGAATAACGACCGGGATGGTGGCGATGATCAGCACGCCGTTGATCGCGGTGGTGGTTTGCAGGCCGGTATAAACGAAGTACTGGAATCCGACGACCCCAGACGCGCCCAGCAAACCCAGCAGCCGCCAGTGCCGCAAAATCACCTGTCGGCACCGCCAGCAATCGCCGCCCGCCAGCGGCAGCAGCACAATCGCCGCCACCGCCCACCGCCAGAAGGTCAGCGCCACCGGCGGAATCTCGGCGTGTACGGCGCGGCCGATGACGAAGTTGCCCGCCCAGCAGAGGGGCGGCACCAGCAGAATGAGCCAGGGCGACGGCAGCCTCGGCGGCGGATCAGTTGGCGGCGGCATCGTTGGTCGCCAGCAGCCGAGCGAGCGCGCAGAACTCCTCGACGGACAGCTCCTCGGCGCGACGGGAGCCGTCGATGTCCGCTGCGCGCGGATCGAGGCCGATCGCCTTCAGGCTGCCGCGCAGCATCTTCCGCCGTTGCCCGAACGCCGCTGCCGTGACCCGCTCCAGCGCCGGGAATGCGGCCGGGGCCAGCGGCGCCGGGCGAGGCTCCAGGCCCACGACCGCGGAGGCTACCTTCGGCGGCGGCAGAAATGCGCGCGCGGCGACATTGAACTCCAGGCGCGGCCGCGTCAGCCACTGCGTAATCACCGACAGCCGGCCGTAGGATGAGCTGCCGGGGCCTGCGGTCAGCCGGTCTGCGACCTCTTTCTGGAACATCAGGGTCAGGCTCTCGAACGCGCCAATCTGGCGGAGCCAGCGGAGCAGCAGCGGCACCGCGATATTGTAGGGCAGATTGGCGACGATCCGGCGCGGCGGCGGCGTGAGCGTCTCAAGGTCCAGGGTGAGTGCGTCGGCCTGAACGAGAAGCAGGCGATCGGGATGGGCCGCGGCCAGTTCCGCCAGTGCTGCGATGCATCGCGTGTCTTTCTCGATAGCGAGCACCTGCCGCGCTCCCGCATCCAGCAGGCTGCGGGTCAAGCCCCCGGGGCCCGGCCCGATCTCGATCGTCGTGCAGGCCGTCAGATCACCGGCGGCTCGGGCGATCCGTGCCGTCAGGTTCAGGTCGAGCAGGAAATGCTGGCCGAGGGAATGTTTCGCCGCCAGGTGGTGGCGATGGATCACGTCGCGCAGGGGGGGCAGGGGAGGGGCTGTCCCGTTCACTGCCGATGCTCGCTCCGCCGTGCTGCCAGTTCGGCCCCGAGAGTGAGAGCAGCGATGAGGCTGGCCGGGTTCGCCTGGCCGCTCCCGGCGATATCGAACGCCGTGCCGTGGTCGGGCGAGGTGCGGACGAAGGGCAGGCCCAAGGTGACATTGACGCCGCCGTCGAAGTCAAGCGTCTTCAGCGGAATCAGCGCCTGGTCATGGTACATGCAAATGGCCGCATCGTACTTTCGGCGTGCCAGAGGGCTGAACATGGTGTCGGGCGGCAGCGGACCCGAGACGTCGATGCCCGAAGCCCGCAGCCGGTCAACTGCCGGCAGGATGATCGCGGCCTCCTCGGTCCCCATGTCACCCTCCTCGCCCGCATGAGGATTGAGGCCGGCGACGGCGAGGCGGGGATGGGGAAGGCCGAAGTCGCTTGCCAGCGCGTGCGCGACAATCTCGGCAGACGCGATGATGGCATCGGCGCTCAGCGTCTCGACCGCGCGGCGGAGGCTCACGTGCACCGTGACCGGAACAACGCGAAGCTCCGAACAAACCAGCATCATCACCGGGCGGATCGCCGGCTGGCTCTCGGTGCACGCCAGGGACGCGAGGAACTCAGTATGGCCGGCAAAAGGGAAGCCGGCGTCATAGAGCGATTTCTTGTGGATGGGGTTGGTGACGACGGCGGCCGCGTCACCGCGCCGGACGCAGGTTACGGCGGTCTCGATGGCGGCGATCACCGCTCCGGCGTTGCGCCCGTCCGGACGGCCAGAGACGGCCTGATGCGGCAGGGGGCGGTTCAGCACCGGCAACGCTTCGGGGAAGCTGGCCGCCGCCTCTGCGCCGTCGGCGACCGGGCGAACGGGGACCGGCAGATCAAGAGCGGCGGCGAGACGCTGCAATCGGGCGGCATCGTCGATGACAAAAAAGGCGGGCACGCCCTCGTCCCGTTCCAGCCAGGCCTTCAGCGAAATCTCGCCGCCGATCCCCGCGGGATCCCCCATGGACAGCGCCAGGGGCAGGGGCAGGGGCAGGAGCGAGGCCGCAGGCCGGGACGGCGTCATCGAATGCGGATATCGAGCAGGGCCGAACGTCGCAGATCGCGGAGCTGGCGCCGGGAGGTTGCCGCCAGCCTTTGGTCGCGCAGCCGGCGCTCGATCTGCGCTCGCTGCTCGTTGGTGGTATCGCCTTCCTGCCGGCTGCACACCATGAAGACCAGCACGCCGTCGCTGGTGCGGATCGGCTGGGTTGTGCCGCCGGCCGGCAACGGCAAGAGCAACTGCCGCAGTTCGGGAGGCATCTGTTGCAGATCGATATTCCCCGGACTGGCGCTCACCTGCGCGCCGGCGGCGTGTCCGCGTTCAGCAAACGCGTCGCACGTTGTTGTTCCTTCGATGATACTCTGCGCCGCCCTGGCCCGGGCGGCGACCTCGGTTGTCGGCGCTGTTGCCGATAAGGGGAGGTAGGCCTGCTGAAGGGACATCAGCACTCGCTGGGTGGGCGCCGACCCCGAATCCCCGCCGCTGCGCTGTCCGGCGACGAACAGGATAAAGTATCCCCCTTGCGCCCGAACCGGCTCGGAAATCTGGCCGGGCTGCATCTTGGTCACGACATTTCCGATCTGCTCGTCGAGGTCGTCACGGGAGACCCAGCCAAGGTCGCCGCCGTCGCTCGCGGACGGGCCTTGCGAGAAGGCACGCGCCAGGGCCGGGAAATTGGCGCCGCCCCGTGCCTCCGTTACCAGTTGCAGAGCCTGTTGCTCGACCCGCGCCTGGTCGGCCGGGTCGTCGACCGGAAGGAAGATTTCGCCGAGGCGATACTCGACGCCGGAACCGCGGACACGGCCAAGTTCCTCATCGACTTCCTCGCGCGTCACCACGGCGCGGTCGCCGGCCAGGCGTTGCACGACCTTGATCCACCCGATCTCCGCTTCCAGCTGCTCGTTCAGCGTCGACATCGAAACACCGCGCTGTTGCAGGAAGGTGCCGAGCTCGGTCGGCGGCACCCGAAGCTGTTGGGCCACCTGCGCCAGGGCGCGGTCCACGTCAGCCTGGGGAACGGTGATGTTCTGCTTGCGCATCTCCTGTCGCTTCAGGGCCTCGTCGATGAGGGTCCGCAGGACCTCCGGAAGGAGCCGGCGCCGGTTTTCCGGCGTGTCGGGCAGATTTGACGTTACCAGAACGAGGGTGACCCTGCTGTCCAGGTCGAGCGCCGAGATGACGTCGTCGTTGACGATGGCAGCAATGCCCTGTGCCCCTTGCGCCGAGGCCGCTGATGGCCGCGAGATCGTCAGAGGCACAGCGACGACGGCGATGATCAGGATGCGGAGGGCGAGCAACAACATGAACAGACCGGCTTTCGAGAATCAGGGGATAGCAACGGCATCATGATAGGCCGCGGAGGACGTTCGCACGAGCAAATCAACCACCGCCAGGTTTAAAGCCGGTTCCGAAATCACCCAGCGTTTTCAAACCGACCCGGAAGAAGAACACGTTGCTCGGTTCCACGTCCTTGTCGCGGAAGTCTTGCCGGGCGAATTCGCCGGAAAACAAAAAGCACTCATCTTCGTAAACCAAGCGCAGCCCGATCTCGCGCTGGCTGTCCGACTTGATGTCGGTGATGCCGAAGATGCGGCTGCGCCAGTAGCGGGTGAGCTGGGTATCCAGGGTGTATTGGGCCTCTTCGCGCCCCTCCAGGTCGTTCTCCGGTTGTCCCTCATAGCGGACGTAGGTGGCGCCGACGCGGATGGCATCGACGCCGATCCGGGTGGTCAGTTCATTGCGGCGGAAGGCCAGGGTCGAGTGGTCAAGACGGTTGCGGTAGACCAGGTCGAGCCAGGGAACCGGAACAAGATCGATGGACGCGACGATGTCGGAGATCCGGTCCTGCAAGCCGGTGCCTTCGCCGAAGGTGTTGTCCTGGAAGAAGCTGTAACTCTGGCCGATGAAGGCCGAGGCGGACATCCCCCCGGCGGCGAACAGCATCCAGTTCAGCCCGTAGTTGATCCGCGGCCCCTCGTCGACCAGGTCGATGCCCGGCAGCCGGTCGATCCCGAAAAGGTTGGTGTCCTGCAGCTCGAAGTCCTGGCTGTCCTCGTTGGGGATGCGGCTCGGGTTACCGGAATTTGGAGCCAGGACGGCCTCGACGACCGGCTCGATGATCTGCTGGACGCTTTCGCTTTCGCGGATCAGCGGCATCCGCCACTGCGTGGCTGCCTGGGGAAAAACGCGGCCGCTGAACCCACTGT
>DAIQPV010000136.1:0-7995 GCA_036787145.1 Rhodospirillales bacterium | reverse complement strand
CGGCGCCCTTCCGGATCTCCGCGGCCTGGTCGGCGGCACCTGGATACGCGGATACGAAGGCAATATCGATCCCCGAATCCTGGCAGACGCTCTCGCCTGGGCTCTGGCGACCGAGCGGCCGCCGCGGGCACCGCTGGAAGCCCTGGACTGGGCAGGAATCGGCGTGCAGACGCTCGACGCCTACCGGACCATCGTTCGCAACGGCAGTACCGAATCAGCGTCGCCCCGCTAGGCAGTTCGATTGGATTGGATGGAGCGCGCCCCCCTCCCCGGCCGGTCTACGGCCGGCCGCTGAGCAGCTCCCAATAGGCTTCCGGCCGGGAGACGATCAGATCGTCGAGCGAGCTCGAGCCGGCCGCCCACCGGCCGCCCTTCATGTGGTCCATGTAGCGGCCGAGCGAGCTGTTGATGAAAACATGGCCCGCCTTGACGCCGAGACCGCCGGCAATGTCGTGGGTCTTATATCCCCGCTTTTCGAAGCGTCTCCGCACCACATCAAACAGCCATGAGTCGTGGTACTCGCGCTCGCGCAGGAAGGCATCCTTGGTATAGAGGACGCGAAAAGCGGCCAGAAATTCGTCGATCGCCGGATGGCGAAGATTATAGGCGACCAGGCCGCATTCCGAACAGCCCGGCCGCTTCAGGAATCCCAGCAGGCAGTCCGCCGGCACCAGCCCTTCGACGAAACTGCGCGGTATGTCCTGGAAGACGAGCACGTCCGCATCCAGCCAGCACAGCACGTCGGCGCCGGACCGCTTTGCCGCATCGAAAATGGCAAAGCACTTGTGGCTGAAGCGCACGGCGTCCCAGCGGTAGCCCACACCCCAGTCGATCCACTTCAGCTTCACCTTCGGCAGGCGCGAGCCGGCGCGGTTCCACTTGATCCGCACCCAGGGCCGGGTGCCCCGGCGCTCCCGGCCAAGCGCGCGCGCATTTTCATGGTGCCGGGTCTTGAATGCAACCAGGTCCGGACAGGCTTCCAACAAATCAACGGGGTGCACGCGGCCGCTCGGAAGGTCCGGGGTGAAGTTTTCAGCATAAATCCACAGCGCGATGTCCTGAGGAAAATGTCGATCGCAGCTTTCGATCATCCGTCGACCGTAGCGATCGTATCCATCCGAATTGCAGGTCGTAACGACTGCTACACGCCTCATGTCCAGCTTGTCCCCGAGCGTTGAATTGTTTGGTCAGCGATGGCCCAACTTTGCGCCAGCTCGCGTCGGCCACCTCATCAGGTTGCTCGGTTCATTACGCAAAAGCAAGCCTTTACGCCGGAACCGATATCACCCGACCCGCAGCCAGCCGAACCGCCTGGGCTGAGATCCATCGCAATTTGGGCGTTTTTTTGGTGCATCAGTACACGCGTTTGTGGCGAGAGATTGACCAGGCAGCAGCTTGTGCTGCGTTGCGGCACGTATTATATGGGCGCCATTCCGGATACCTTGGATGGTGATGCGTAAATATCTTATTGCCGTTGGGCTAGTCGCTGCGGTGCTCCTCGTCGCCGGTCTTGCCATCTTCGGCGGTCCCGGCACGTCCCTGTCCTATCGCTTCGCGAAAGTCGAGTCGGGTCCCATCGTCAGCAGCGTCGGCGCTGCCGGCACGGTGGAGCTGACCACTTCCTACCCTGTCGTCGCCCGGATCTCCGGCGTGGTGACACAGTTGGACGTGGACTTTAACGCTCAGGTCCAGGTCGGCGACGTGCTGGCCCGGCTGAACCCGGAGGATGCTGCCGCCCGGCTGAACATCGCGAAGGCGGACCTGGATGTTGCCCGTGGCGCCGTCGAGATCGCTGCCAGCCAGATCGACCTGTCCCGCCGTCAGGTGGAGAACTCCGAGGCGGCGCTTGAGAGCGCGAGAGCGACCGTGAAATCCGCGAACTTCTCGGTGAGCGATGCCGAGCGGGATCTCAAGATCAAGCAGAAGCTTGCATCGACCGGAGACGTCGCGCCGATGGAGATCGAACGCGCGAAAACAGCTCAAGGTCGGGCTGCGAATGACAGTGCCGCGGCGAAGGCGCGCGAGCAGTCCGCCTTGGCGTCCTACGAGGCGTCCCGCGCCCAGCTCGACGTGTCGGAATCGCAATTGCGCAATGCCCAGGCGACCGTTGCCGCGCGCGAGGTGGCCGTTCGCCAGGCCGAGGCAGACCTGGAGCGGACGACGGTCCGGGCGCCGGTGGCGGGAACCATCATGGCCAAGAATGCCATCGTCGGGCGCACCGTTAATGTCGGCGAGGTGCTGTTCACCATCGCGCCGGATTTGACCGAGGTCCAGGTTCAGGCACGCATCGATGAAGCGGATATCGGCCGAATCGCCCCGGGGCAGGTCGCCCATTTCACCTTCAGCGCCTTCCCCGGCGAGGTTTTCAAAGGCAAGGTGGTCGAAGTTCGCAAGACACCTCAGGTCGCCGAAGGAGTGGTGACTTACATCGTCGAAATTCTCGCCAGCAACGAACAGAAAAAATTGCTGCCGGGAATGACGGCGGCGGTCAATATCATTATCGCTAGCCGGCAGGAGGCCATCAAGGTTCCCAGAGCGGCCCTTCGCTTTGTGCCGTCCGCCAGTGGCGAGGAAAAAGCGCTGGCCATTCCACAGGCTTCGGGTAACGATACGGTCTGGCGTCTGGGCGCTGGCAGCGAGCCGGAACCCGTTCCGATCAAGACCGGCATCAGCGACGGTGTATTTTCGGAGGTCGTTGAAGGCGCCCTCCAGCCAGGCGACCAAATCATTGTCGGCGTGGTCGACGCGGGCAAGAACAAATCGGGCAGCCCTTTGAGATTCTAGGCACGTGAACAAGCTGATCCATACCGAGAGGCTGACCAAACACTATCGGGTCGGCACACAGGAAGTTCCAGCCCTCAACGACATCTCCATTTCGATCGCACACGGCGAGTTCGTGGCGATCATGGGCGCCTCGGGTTCAGGCAAGTCGACCCTGATGAACCAGATCGGCTGCCTCGACACGCCGACGTCCGGTTCCTACCTGCTTGATGGCGTCGATGTGGCGAGTCTGTCCTCTGACGCGCTGGCGGAATTGCGCAATCGCCAGATCGGCTTTTGCTTTCAGTCCTATAATCTGCTTGCGCGTGCCACCGCGCTGGCAAATGTCGAGGTGCCCCTGGTCTATGCCGGCATCGACCGATCGCAGCGCCATGCGCGCGCGGCGGAAGTCCTGGCGGACGTCGGCCTTGCGGAACGAACCCATCACCTCCCCAGTCAGCTTTCCGGCGGCCAGCAGCAGCGGGTGGCGATCGCCCGCGCGCTGGTCAACAAACCTCAGCTCATTCTCGCCGACGAGCCCACGGGCACGCTGGATTCGAAGACCGGGCGGGAGATTATGGCGCTGTTCGGCCGGCTGAACGCGGCCGGCATCACCATCATCCTTGTCACCCACGATCAGACGGTCGCTGCGTATGCCCGGCGCGTGATCTCGCTGAAGGACGGCTACATGGTCGATGATCGCCTGCAGGACGGCGCGCAGGCAGTTCTCGAGCGCGCCCCGGTGCGTCTCCGCCCGGTGCAGGCATGAACTATCTCGATGCCCTGCGCAGCGCCGTTGACGCCATTCGGGGCAACACCCTGCGCAGCCTGCTGACGATGCTGGGCATCGTCATCGGCGTCGCCGCGGTGATCATCGTCGTCGCCATCGGCTCTGGTGCGCGCGCGGTGGTCGTCGAGCAGATCCAGAGCCTGGGCACCAACCTCATCGTGATTGACGCGCGCAGCAGCCTCTGGCTGTCGGATACCGATGCCGCCGCGATCAAGGCGGAAGTTCCAGGCGTCGTGATCGCCGAGCCGGTGCTGCGGGGTGGCCTGAACGTCACCGCGAGCAACATCCTGTGGCCGACGACACTCAATGGCGTGACCGAAGACTTCCTGGAGGTGCGCGACTGGCCGCTGACGCTGGGTCGAAACTTCGAGCCGGAAGAGATCAACGCCGGAGCGAAGGTGGTTCTGATCGGGGCGACCATTGCCCGCGTCTTCTTCCCCGATCAGAATCCGATCGGCAAGGTGATGCGGCTGAAGAACGTGCCACATACGGTGGTCGGGGTGTTGTCGCCAAAGGGCATCTCCAATACCGGTCGCGACCAGGATGATATTGTGGTCGTTCCGCTGAAAACGGCGCGAAGCCGTCTGCTCGGCGCCAACAGCGTCAATCCGGACCGCATCGACACCATTCTGGTAAAGGTCGACGAGGCCTGGGACCTTGGAAAGGCGGAAAGCGATATCCGCGCGCTGCTGCGGGAGCGGCCGCGCCTTGCCGCCAGTATCGATGACGATATCAACATCAAGAACATGGCCGAGGTGCTGAAGATCAAGGAGTCGTCGGCAGGAGCCCTGGCCATGCTGGTGGCGGCCATCGCCTCGATTTCGCTGGTCGTGGGCGGGATTGGCATCATGAATATCATGTTGGTTTCGGTGATCGAACGGACCCGCGAAATCGGCATCCGGATGGCGGTGGGCGCGCGTCGGCGGGACATCCTGTCGCAATTTCTCGTCGAGGCGGTGACGTTGTCGGTCATCGGTGGACTCATCGGCATCGGACTTGGCATTCTTGCCTCGGTGACGATTGCGACGCTCGCCGAATGGCCGTTCATCTTCAGCTTGCACGCAGTGGCGCTGGCCGTCGGCTTCAGCATTACGGTCGGCGTCGTTTTCGGGTTCTACCCGGCGCGTCGCGCCTCCCTTCTCGACCCGATCGAAGCTCTGCGTCACGAATAACGCCCGACGCGTGCCGCTCCCGCTCACGCCGCACTCCGGAGGTCTTCTCTGTGTTGCTTTCCCTCGTCCACGAGATCGCCGCTAACCCAGGGTCGCAGGCACGCCGCGCAAGGGCCGCCCGACTCACCCTTGCGGCGTTGACCCTCAGCCTCGCTGCTGTCTTACCCGCGGATGCGCGGGCAGAGACGATGGACGAAGCCATGGCGATGGCTTACGCGACCAATCCGAGCCTGCTCGCCGCGCGCAAGGACCTTGCCCGCGCCGACGAGCAGGTGGCGATGGCAACAGCGGCGTGGCGCCCCCAGTCGAGCGTCACGGCCGGCGGCGGCTATATCAAGGACTTTTCGGGCGAGGCCGACAGCAACAATACCACCAGCCAGTTCTCGACCACCGACGGGCCCACCGCCATCCTCAACCTGCAGGCGCAACAGCCGATCTACAACTTCTTCAATGGTCCGCGGATCAGCCAGGCTGAACAGACGGTGAAGGCCCAGCGGGCACAACTGCAGGCGGTTGAGCAGAGCGTTCTGCTTCGGGCCGCCGCTGCCTATCTGGATGTGGTGCGGTCCGAGGCGCTGCTGCGGGCGGCGGTGGATTACGAGCGGGCGCTGGACAGCAGCCTCGATGCGACCCGTCGCCAGTTCGACCTGGGTACGGTGCGCAACTCCGCCGTCGCCGAGGCACAGTCCCAATATGCCGGAGCCACGGCGCAGCGCATTCAGCTGGAGGGCGCGCTGAGTGTAGCCCGCGCCAATTATGAAACAGTCATCGGATCGGCGCCGCAGACGCTGCATATGCCGGCAATGCCGGGCGGGTTGCCGGCATCGTTGCAGGAAGCCTTGGACGAATCAGAACAGAACCCGAGCTTTGTTGCCGCGGATCATCTTGAGCGAGCGGCACAGGACGGCGTCGACTTCGTCGCCGGCCAGAAGCTGCCGCAGTTTCTGCTCCAGGGTCAGCTCAATCCGCAGTCGGGCATCGTCATGGGCGTCGTGACCATGCCGCTCTATAACCCTCTCCTCGACCCGCAAGTGCGCTCCGCCAAGGTGCTCGTGGGACAGCGGCGTCAGGAGATGGAGGCGCAGCGCCGGCAATCGCGGCAGACCGTCATCAGTGCCTGGGAGGACCTGCAGAGCGCCCAGGGACGGATCGGAGCGGTGGAAGCTCAGGTCAAGTCTGCTCGCATTGCGGCCGAAGGGACCGGACGCGAATATGGTTTCGGCTTGCGCACGATCACCGAGCTGTTGACGAACCAGTCGCAGTATTATCAGTCGCAAGCCAATCTTCTCGGGGCGCAGCAGCAGATGCGGATCGCCGCTTATCAACTGATGGCCTCAACGGGACGAATGACGGCAACGGGCCTTGGCCTGAGCGTCGAAACTTTTGATCCCAAACATTATTACGATAAGGTGCGGAGTCGCTGGTGGGGAACAGGCCCCGATCTTGAGCCAACTGAATGACCTTACGCGATCATCCGCCGCGTGCAGCATTCGAACAGCAAGGGAACTAGGATAAACCGCAAGGAACGACGTCAGCCGTGAGCAGGCGAAAGAAAAAGAAGGGTAAGGCGCGGGGCAACAATTGGCGGCAGGCGGTGAGCCAGGTCCTGAGCTTGGCATCGCCGCTGCAGCGCGTCGTTGTCATCGGCGGACTGTTTCTTTCCAGCATGTTCGAGCTGCTGGGGCTGGCCATGATCATCCCGCTGCTCGCCAGCGCCTCGATGGAAATTCATGGCGGCAAAGGTGCGATCACCAACGCCATCCGCAAGGGCATGGAGACCATCGGCCTGCCGTTCAACCCGGTGATCCTCCTCGTCGTTATCGTCATCGGCTTCACGCTCAAGGCGGTGGTGACGATCACGACGATGCGCTACGTCACCGATATCGTCGCCGACATCAGCAACCGCTTCCAGGTGCAGCTGCTCCGCAATCTGTTGCGCGCCCGCTGGAGCTTTTTCATTCGCCAGCCGCTGGGCCGGCTGGTTCACGCCACCGGCTCCGAGGCCGCCGCGGTCGGCGAAAGCTTCATGACCATCTCGACGATCTTTGCCACGGTCCTGCAAGCATCGCTGTTTCTCGGCGTTGCCGCGCTCATTTCGTGGAAGCTGGCGGTGCTGGCCCTGGTCATCGGTTTTCTGATGTTTTTCTCGTTCGGCAAGCTGGTGCGCAGCAGCCGGGCGGCGGCGCGGCAGCATCGGGCACAGATGCGCCAGCTCGCGGGAAACTTCACCGATGCGATGATCGGGATCAAGCCGATCCGGGCCATGGGCCGGACCGAGCGCTTCGGGAGGCTGTTCGAGTCCGACGCTCGCGCCATCGCGCAGACGCTGCGGGCGCGGGTAATCAGCGGCGAATATGTCTCCGAGATGCAGGAGCCGGTGATCGGCATCCTGCTGGCCCTCGCGTTTTATTATGTGACCCAGTCGTCGACACTGCATCCGACCGACGTGATCATCATGGCGATTCTGCTGGTCCGCACCATCGCCATTCTGTCGCCGCTGCAGCGGATCATCCTGCGGTTCATCCAGTCGTACGATCTTTTTCGCTCGCTGAACGATCTGCTTAAGGAAACCGAAGAGGCCGCAGAACCTCGTGGCGGCTCGACGCCGCCGGTGTTCGAGCGGTCGATCGAGTTCGAGCGTATCTCCTTCAGCTACGGCGACCGGCCGGTACTGCAGGACCTGGATCTGGTCATCCCGTCCGGAGGGATCACGGCGCTGGCCGGGCCTTCCGGGGTGGGCAAGTCCACGACCGTCGATCTGCTCGCCGGCCTGTACTCGCCGCTGGCCGGACACATCCGGGTAGACGGTGTGGAGCTGCAGGAGCTCGACCTGCAGAAATGGCGTCACCTGCTGGGTTATGTTCCGCAGGAGGTGACGCTGTTCCACGACACGGTCTTCCGGAATGTCAGCCTATGGGAAGAGGACGCCAGCGAGGACGAGGTGATCGCCGCGCTTGAGATCGCCGGCGCCTGGTCGTTTGTGCAGGAACTGCCGGAGGGCCTGCATCAGATGCTCGGCGAACGCGGTCACCGGCTCTCCGGCGGCCAGCGGCAGCGCATCTCCATCGCCCGCGCCCTGGTGCACAAGCCGAAGCTGTTGATTCTCGACGAGGCGACGACCGGCCTCGATCCGCAGACCGAAGGGGAAATCTGCCAGGTGGTACAACGCTTATGTGCCGACAACCGCTTGACCGTGCTGGCGATCTCACACCAGCCGGCCTGGCAGCGGATTGCCGACCGTGTCTACACGATGATAGACGGCCGGGCGGTGCA
>DAIQPV010000135.1:0-8017 GCA_036787145.1 Rhodospirillales bacterium | reverse complement strand
CACGGCCAGTGCGCGCGCCGTCCGGGTCTCCTCGCCGACGTTGGGTGCCACGAACCGGATTTGTCCGATTGCGGCCTCACCCTCCGGCAACGCCACCGACACCTTCTGGCCGATGCCGACCCGCCCCAGGTCCTTTGGATAGATGCTGATGTTCAGCCAGACGGAGTTGAGGTCGGCGATCACGAAGGCGGCGGTTTCTTCGCCGATGCGCTCGCCGAGAGTGGCGTGGCGCTCGACGACGACCCCCTGGAACGGCGCCAGCAATGGAACGATCGTCAGCTCGGACTCGGGCTGGCGTGGCAGTCGGCCGATGTAGGCGTCGTCGAAGCCGAGCGCATGCAGCTTCTGCTCGTTTGACCGCTTGTCGATCTCGGCTTCGGCCAGCGCTTGTTTCGCTTCGAGATACTCCTGCTCGGACGTGACCTTTGCACGCCATAGCCCGCTCTCGCGATCGAAGTTGGCGCGCGCCAGGGTCAGCCGTTCGACGGCGGACAGGTAGCCCGCCTTGGCTTCGGCCAGTTCCCGACTCTGCATGAGAGCCAGCCGGTCGCCCGCCCGCACCGGATCGCCGAGCGACTTGTCGACTCTGATGACGACTCCTGGCACGCGCGGCGTCACGTGGGCGAGCCGGTCGCCGTTGAAAGCGATCTCGGCGGGGAGGTCGATGAACACGTCCAGTGGCCCGGGTTCGGCGGTGCCTACGCCGATGCCGAACTCCCGCAACTGTTCGGCAGAGAGCCTGACCCCTTCGGCGTGGCCTTCGTCTTCGTGACCATGACCGTCGGTCCCTTCCGCCGGCCCGTGGCTTGTCTTCCCGACGGCCTTCTCATCATGCGGCTTGTCGTGCGCGTGGCCGGCGTGATCGTCATCGTGGTCGGGCGGCTGACCGCTGTTGCTGGCCGCAGCTGGCGTCCGATGAGTGTCACCGGCCCTTGCCGGATCAGTGAAGGAGCCGAGAGCGATCGCGCTGGCGATCATCACGAGAGTGGTTATCGTCGGGAGAGTGTGGGTCATGTCGTCTCAGCCTCCGGTATTCGATACCTGCGCCGCCTCGACCGGGCGGGCGATGAGCCGTTCCAGGTCGGCGAGAGCCTTGGTCAGTTCGGATCGTGCTTCAACGCCCTGGACCTGCGCCTCGAACAACGTTCTTTGGGCGTCGAGCAAGTCGATCAGGCTGAACTTGCCGGCCTGGTAGCCGACCGTCGTCGCGCTGAAGACCGACTGGGCGGCCGGGATGATCCGCTCATCGAGACTGCGCACCGAAATCTCCGCCCGCCGGACGCCGTCGTAGGCGGCCCGGAAGTCGGCCCGCTGGCGGGCCAAGAACGCGGCTCGTCGCCGCTCCGTCTCGGTTCTGCGCGACGTCGCGGCGGCGATGGCGCCCTGATTGCGATCGAACACCGGCAAGGGGACGGACAGTCCGGCGACGAACGCGTAGTCGTCGTTCTCGGCGAAGCGGCGTGCGCCGAAGCTGGCGGTCACATCGGGGAAGGTTGAGGCGCGAGCCAGATCGAATTCCGCCTCACGCAGCGCAATCTCGTCCGACCAGCGAGCCGCTTCAGGAGCGCCGGCCAGAAGCGTTTCCAGCGTTTCCGATGGCGGCAGCCCGGCTTCAGCCGGGCTGTCTTCTTCCGCCCAGCCGACCGGTGAGCTCGCATCGCCCCAGAGCGCCGACAGCGCGGCCCGCGCCGTCGACAGCTCCTGCTCGGCCCTGAGCGCCTCCGCGCGAGCCGCCGACTTTACCACCGCGATCCGGGTTCCCTCGACCGGTGAGACCTTGCCGGCCTGGACACGTGCGTCGACAGCGGCCGCTAGACTGTCGGCCAGGCGCGCCAGCTCGTTGGTCAGGTCCACCTTCCGCTGAGCCGCAACCAGATCGGCGAACGCCTTGCGGGTGGAGGTGATCAGGTCCAGCCGCGTCGTTTCGTAGTCCCAGCCGGACATCCGTCGTTCGTAGTCGGCCGCCGTGGCCCGCCGCCGGATCTTGCCGGAGACATCGATCGGCTGCGCCAGGGACACCGTGTACTCGGCGGTTTCGAAATTCTCCTGATCGCCCGTACCGCCAAAGTTCTCCGCCTCGCCGATCAGCTCGGGATTGGGCCACAGCGATGCCTGCCGAGCATCGCCTTCCTTGGCGCGGACGGCTTCCGCCGCGGCCGCCAAATCAGGACTGCTTGCGAGAACGCGCTGGATCGCCGTTTCCAACGTGATGACGCCATCGGATCGAGCCGCAGCGTCCGCTCGACCGCCCACGACGGAAAGGGTGCGATCATTTGGGGCCGGCTGGCCGATCGCCATGCCCGGCGGCAATCCGAGCGTTCGAGGTGGTGGCAGCGAAGGGGTGCTACGGATCGGTGAAGCACAGCCCGTAATGACCGGTGCGATCGCGCCCAGCAGAACAAAAAGCAGCCGCGGCATGAAGTCCCATCCTGATACAGTGAGATCGAAGCGAGGACGCGATCGCGGCCTGCGCTATCGTGAGTCTGCAAAGTCAGGTGGGTTCAGATCAGGAGACGGGTGCTGCGCAGCAAACCCAAGCGCGCGTCTTCAGTATTGATATAGCGAGAAGAATAACCGCCGTCCGAAAGGTCGGCTTCGTTTACGCAACAGGCAAAGAGTGAAGTGAGCGCGTTGTCTTCGCCAGGTGGACCCGTCGGCAAGATCGTCTGAGGCGCTTCGCCTCGCTTGCTCGACAGTGTCGGGGATGGGTCCGCCGGAAAAAGACGGTCCGTGCACCCCTCGCAACAGGGTGCAGCGAACTCGGCGACACCGTCTTCATGAATGGCCGCCGGATGCTGACACGAGCTGGAGGCGGCAACCTCGACGATGGTCCGACCGTCCTGCTCGGTGCAAATGACGAGCGACAACGCCTTCCCAGGCTGCAGAGCCACGTGCGTGAGCACGAGCAGCAGCCCGATGAACACGCGAAGCGACCTGGGAAATCTCACCAACATAGCCCCTCTTCTACGTGCAAATGCTGCCGAAGGCAACCGAGCCTGATGGCTCTCCCACGGTTGACCCTCTAGCAGGTCCAGAGTGTACGGTCATCCATCCTCGGGACACGAGACGCGGTAGAGGATAGCGGCATGGCTGACGGTTGCGGGGACTCGTGTGGGTCGGAAAACCTGAGCCACGCTGCCCCCGCGTATCGACGGGCGCTTTGGATCGTCGTACTGCTGAACCTGGCGATGGGAGTGGCCGAGATGATCGGCGGCTTCGTCGCCGGTTCGCAGGCGCTGAAAGCCGACGCCCTCGATTTCCTGGGCGACGGCGTCATCACCCTCTTCGGGCTTATCGCGATCGGATGGAGCCTGAGCTGGCGAGCCCGAGCCGCGCTGATCCAGGGCGTGTTCCTGGCCGTCTTGGGGATCGGCGTCCTCGCCGCAACCACCTATCGCGTCTTCGTCCTGCATGCACCCGCGGCGGACGTCATGGGGATCTTCGGCATGATCGCTCTTGCGACCAACGTCATCGCCGCCTGGATGCTGGTACCGCACCGCAAGGGCGACGCCAACGTTCGTGCTGTCTGGCTGTTCAGCCGCAACGACGCGCTCGGCAACATCGCGGTCGTGATCGCCGCCGGCCTGGTCGCCTGGACGAACACACCCTGGCCGGACATTGCCGTCGCCGCCATCATCGCCGGGCTCTTCCTGCACTCGTCCTGGGATATCATTACCCACGCGCGCGCCGACCTGAACCGCGCAGCTGTGCCATCGACCGGCGGGTAATCGCACCGGCATCTCCTATAGGGAGGCGGCGTTGCGCGCTTGTCGGCCGTGGGCGCCCACCGCGTTCACGGCCTCGCCGAGACTCCTGATGATCCCGCAGGCACCTGCCCGATGCTCCGGGTTCTGCCGGTCGTCGCACATCTGGCGGATGTCGCGCAACTGCCGCTGCAGGTGCTGAAGCGCGTCGACCTGCTGAGCGATCCGAAGTATCTGCAGATCCAAGAGGGCGA
This sequence comes from Rhodospirillales bacterium, assembly GCA_036787145.1. Lineage (GTDB taxonomy): Bacteria > Pseudomonadota > Alphaproteobacteria > Rhodospirillales > Defluviicoccaceae > Defluviicoccus. The sequence goes on along the minus strand of DAIQPV010000135.1, from coordinate 4,059 downwards.
ACACCGCGCGGCAGTCGGTCTCAGGCTCGCCCCGGCAGCCGAGCAGCACCCGGATCTCCGCGAGCGCCATTCCGAGGGAGCGGCAGTTGCGGATGAACACCAGGCGCGCGGCATCCTCGGCCGTATAGAGCCGGTAGTTGCCGCTGCTGCGCTCGGGCCTGGGCAGCAGCCCCTCACGCTCATAGAAGCGAACGGTTTCGACCTTGCAGACCCCTCGTTTCGCCAGTTCGCCGATCTTCATGTCACTCCTCCGTCCATTCTCCAGGCCCTCTTGACTCTGAAGTTGGTTCAGGGTGTTGACTGACAAGGGCACGGTTTCCGGAAACGTGGAGGAGCACATGGCCGGCGTGCAGAGATTGGTGCTGGTAGGACTGATCGCCTCCGTCTTCTGCGCGATGCAGGCCGATGCGCAGCAGGAGCCGAGGCCGGATGCAAACCCCTGGTCGCAATGCTGTGGCATGGGACAGTGGCCGATGGGACCGGCCGATATGGGGCCTGGGATGATGGGGCGCGACGGCATGGGCGGGATGGCCGGCAGCATGCCGAGGCACCGTCAGGCGATGATGTCCGGAGTGCCGGCGCCGTACGACAGCTTGGCCAACCCGTTGCCACGGACGCGCGAGACCCTCGATCGCGGGGCTAACGTCTATGCGGAGAACTGCGCGTCCTGCCACGGCCGGACGGGCCGCGGGGATGGCGAGGCCGGACGTGAGCTGTCGCCGCCGCCCGGCAACCTCGCGTGGCTGTCGCGGATGCCGATGGTGCGGTGGGATCCGTTCATGTACTGGGCAATCGCGGAAGGAGGCATTGAGTTCGGCACCGCCATGCCGGCGTTCAAGGAGACGCTGTCCAAGGACGACATCTGGGCCGTCATCGCCTACATCCAGGCCCGCCTGCCGCAAACCACGCAAACGACGCCATGATGCCCGGCTTCGGAGTCCTGTCGCTGCTGTTCCCGCCTCGTGGGCGCTGTGTACTTCCCGCTGGTGCGACTGGCGGAGTGAAGCGAACCGGCAGGTGGCTGCGGATGGAAGTTCTGTACATTGAAGATCCAGTCAATCACGACATCCCTAGTCATGCGGTGGCATCCGCAAGGATGCTGGCGAAGCGTTGTCAGGGGAACACACGGGCAGAGTATTGAGCCGCCAAAAGCTTACGATGGCTGGTCCGGTTCCTGGAGCACCGGATCACCGACACGCGGCTCGGGCGTGCTGGAGGACGGGCGCTTGCTGGAGGTCGAACGAGGGCACGCCACAAGGCGCGGTGACCTCACCCGTCCTGGCGAACATCTATCTGCACTACGTCTACGACCTGTGGGTCCAGCAGTGGCGGCGGCGACATGCCGGCGGCGAGGTGATCGTCATCCGCTATGCCGACGACACCGTGGTGGGCTTCCAGCATCGCTCGGAGGCCGAGCGATGCTGGACGAGCTTCGGCAGCGTCTGCGGAGGTTCGGGCTGGAGTTGCATCCGCAGAAGACCCGGATCATCGAATTCGGGCGTCTCGCGGCGCGCAAGCGCAAGGCCCGAAACCTCGGCAAACCGGAAACCTTCGCCTTTCTCGGCTTCACGCACATCTGAGGAACGAGCAGGGGAGGGACCTTCCTCATCCCGCGGCACACCGTTCGTGAACGGCTGCGGGAGAAGCTCCGGCAGGTCAAGGAGACGATATGGCGGATGATGCACCGGCCGATCGCGGAACAGGGGCTCTACCTGAAGCGGGTGGTGAACGGCTTCCTCAATTACTTCGCCGTTCCCACCAACAGCCGGGCGATCAACTCGTTCTATCGCCATGTCGGCTGGTACTGGTGCCGCGCGCTCAGGCGGTGGGGCCAAATCAGCCGGCTGACCTGGCAGCGGATGAAACGACTGACCGACATCTGGCTGCCACCCGCGCGCATTCGGCACCCACTACCCGACGTGCGGTTCAGCGTCATGACCCAAGGCAGGAGCCCGGTGCGGTAGTTCCGCTCGCAGGGATCTGAGCGGGGGGCGGCGAGCAATCGCGGTCCCTACCGCGACGTTCGACGCGACAGGCAACATCGTCAGATGCGGTTCCTCATCATGGACGCAGCCGTTACGATTGCCCCAAAGTTCTGTTCTCTACTTAATCAGACGGCGTGTCGCACACGGCCTTTCCCGTTCTTGCGAGTGTTGAGCGAGCCAATACGAGCAGATCATCGGCGGAGGTGTAAGGCGCTGTTGGCTAGATGTTGGATATCGGCGCGAGGAGAGACGTTGCGTTCAATGAACCTTTTACATGCCAGCTATTCGTTTCGCGTCGGCATGGGGCTTGGACGGGCACTGCTGAACCACGACGCGTACTTTTCACGTCGCAGATGAAATGGCTGATACGGGCTCCCGTTGCGCAGAGGGCTCGTGATCCCCGACTGGAACTTGCTGCACGGCCAGACCAGCGACGAACCTCTGCATTTCTCGGTAACGGACGCGAACATCCTCGGTGACTTGGTAATACATTAGAAGTTCTCGCAGCGGCGCCGAGAAGTCCTTGTGCGCGGCCAGGACCGCGACCAGCGCGCCGAAGCTGATCTGACCTTGGATGACCAGGTAGCCGCCGATGAGGTAGAAGAAGAACGGAACAAGGTTGTTCAGGAAATTGATCGACGACTTCATCAGAAACTTCTTCTTGAAGATGCGAAAGCGGAGCTCCTGAATATGGCGAACGCTCGAAAACATCCGTTGCAGGTGACGCAAGCGTGGCTCAGCGGAAGGTTGCCTTTCGCCGAGCAGGCCGCCCAGGTGCCTGACCTCGCGGACGCGGGCTCGGTTCAGATCGTTGATGCTGCGTTGCAGGGGAGGAATAACGACGAGCTGGATCGGCAGCATCATCAGGGCCGCTCCCCCCAGCACCGGATCCTGAATCAACATGAAGGCGAGCAGGGTCAGGAACGTCCCTCCCTGAAACACGGGCGTAACGAACGCCTCGCCGGCGAAACCGCCGACCGGTTCCACCTCCTGAACGATGATCGGGATGAGTTGCGCCTGTCCGCCCGGCTGGCCGTTGCGGCGCCATGCACGGTAGACCATCAGTCGCAGACGTCGGATGAGCAGTTCGCCGACCCGCCCCTGGTAAACGTTCAGCCAGTACTTGATCGATCCGTTCGCCAGCAGGCTCGCCAGATAGAGAAAGCAAAGGACGACCAGGAATTCGATCTGGGTGAAGGCGGTGTCGTCGATCTCGATGATCTCGCTCGCCGAGGCGATGGCGTGATTGACGATGTGTTTGGGGATCTCCAGCGTCAGATAGAGAGTGGGCATCGCAGTCGCAGCAACCAAAAGTAGTATAGCCTGGCGGATGCGTGTTCGGCGCAGAATCAGCCGAAAGATGCCGTCAGTCAGGCCGACCGAATGAGCCCGTTGCAGGTCCTCGTCGACATGTCCTCTGAGCGCCCGACGCGTCCTGATCCTCGCCCGAACAGCAAAGGCGACCCAGGCCAAAGAGAGTAGCAGTATGAGGGGTGTTCCATAGACGACGACATGGAGTACCGCATGCAGAAATGTCGACGAAGTCAGAGCGGCCAACTCTAAGGCCGCATGTCCGCACTCGTGAAGCCAATCGATCAAAGACATCTGCACCATTCAGGCGCTAAGACACAACATCACCGCGACCCTTTGGCCAACCACGCCTTCATCAATGCGATCTCCTGCTTCTGGGCAGTAATGATCTCTTCGGCCAGCGTGCGAATCTCGGGGTCTTTCCCATACTGGAGAACAACCTCAGCCATGTCGATGGCTCCCTGATGGTGAGGGATCATCCCTTCGACGAAGTCTCGATCCGCGTCACCGGTAAAGGTGATCATCATGGCGCGGTGCATCTTGTCGTTGACGGCTTGGTACGCCGAGATGACCGGATCTGTGGAGCTTGTCGCATGATGGTCGTGCGATGGCTCTCCGGCCGCGCCCGACATGTGCTCGTGCTGCATCGGCATGGCGTCGCCGCCGGACTGGGCGGTCGCGCCATCAGTGACGGCGAGTCCGATGACGATGGCTGTCACCAGGACGACCAGGAAACGGGGACAATCGGGTGGCGCTGAAGACA
>DAIQPV010000134.1:0-8038 GCA_036787145.1 Rhodospirillales bacterium | reverse complement strand
CTGGGCCATCCGACCCCGGCTCTGCTTCGTCCACATCCGAAGCTTGAATCACGCCACTCCCACCACCGCAAGGCCCCGTCCCCGATTTTCCAAACGGACTCTGATACGCGCCGTCTTAGAAACCCCAAACCAGCTGAACAGCAAATGCATCAACAGAAGTTCGGCTGGAACCGGAGAGATCACCGCGTCCAGCATTGCCGGGACTGCTGCTTTCCAGGTTAATCCGGGCGCTTTCAATGAAGAAATGCGTGAAGGCAGCGGCAAGACTCACGTTCGACAACGGCTGCCATCCTACGCCGAGACCCAGCATGATCCCGCTATTCGCAGGAGTTCGTGGCGTTCTTGTCCGGCTCGGGACGGGGCTTTGATCCCAAGCCACGCCGCAACGCAAAGTCCACGCGGGGTCAAGCCGGAAGCTGGCCCCGCCGGCAAGGAACCACGTGTCCCGCCAGTCTTCCTCGGAATATTCTTCAGGCAGGTCCGGGTTTTCGAATTGGACGCGCAGCACGCGGTACCGGCTCCAACGCGTCCAGGCTGCTTCGGCCATGATCGACCAGTTCTCGTCAAGCTGCTGATGCAGGCCTAAGGAGACAATCTCGGGCAAGGTCAGGTTCGCCTTGGCTGCCCTCGTCCCGGCCGACTGCCCGAGCGCCGCTCCCATTCCAGCGTCGTCCAGCCGCAGCCTTGCGTCGCCCTCCAGCTCATGGCGGATGTGAGACCGGTATCCGATCCCCAACCGCGTTCCGGCGGCAGGCTCGATCAGCAAGCCCATGGTCCAGCCGAAACCCCAGTCATCGCCCGTCAGTCTACCAAAGCCATCCTGCCCACCCGGAATCGCGCCGGGCACGCCGTTGGCCGCCCCGAGGCTGCCAAAGTCGATGGCGTTCGTCAGCTTGGCATCGACGTGCTGCGCCTGCAGGCCAAAGGCCACGGAGAGGCCTTCGAACGGAATCCAAGCGATAAGCGGATTGACGTTGATCGTTCGCAGCTGCGATTGGACCGCATAATACCGGCCGATCCAATCATCGCGGTATGCGGTTTCGAAACCGAACGGGCCGTTGACCGCCACACCAAGCCGGACATCTTGCGTCCATCCAAGGTCGCGAGAAACGTCCCAGGCGCCATAAGTCGCCGGAATCGCCGCGAAGCCACCCGCGTCGCCGCCGTCGTTTCCAGCAATCGGAACGCCGGTGAAGGTGCGCGCCGCGCCATTGCGAAAGCTGGCCTGCGACAGCACTGAGCTGCCGACGACGGCGACGCTGTTCCCGGACTGGCGCCCCAGGGCCGCTCCGTTGAAAAACATGGACGTCGGGTCATCGGCGCCCGCAGTCGCACCGGCAAACGCGCTCCCCATCGCAGAGGCGCTTTGTTCGCGAATGAAGAATGCTGATGCCAGCCCCTCCTGCGGATCAGCCATATCGACGACGGCGACCATAACAGCCACGACGATCGGCAGGCAGCCGCGCCGCAACGGGCCTTCGCCAAGGATCGGCCACCGACGCACCCGTGCTTTCGTCGGGGTCGCGCCCCGCTGGAATTTCATGTCGCGGTCGGTCTCGTCCGCCTGTGACAGCCGGCCCGCGCAAGCGTATCCGCCACTGCCCCTTTTGGGGTGTATCTATACCGGAAACTACTGACGGACGCTACCGCTGAGAAAGCCGTCGTTCTGCGAGGCGGAAGGAGGACCGCGCCACGCCGCCATCAGCTTCCAGGATCACCGCGCTCGCCGCTAAGGCGGGCGGCCCGGCGGCGGCAGAGCACGGTGAACGCCAGGGTCTTGCGGGCTCTGAGTTGTCTGTCGCGCACCGCCGCAAGACGCGCTTCAATCAACTCCGGCGCACTCGGAGCCAGTGCACCGCGCATGGCCGCCGTCATGGATCTGGCCCCACGAAGGTAAATGCGGGCGAGGTCTCTCGAAGTCCGAGCGGCGCGGAGAAGGCGGTCCAGCCGCCACGAGGCTGGCATCGGCGGCGGAGCCGATAATAATGTGGGATCAGAGATATCCCCCAGGCCAATGCACTGGATCGCAGCTGCTTCGGAGCCTGGCCACAGTTCTGCGTGGCCCCCGCAAAGGGGACCCTTGTCGACACCCCGGAAGACTTTGGACACTCTATCGATCGCTGTCATCGCTATTCGTCCTTCCTGAGAGCCTTGTGAAACTAGCCGGGCTGATCAGGGGACGTCACCTACCGGTGTTAGCGGGTTGACGCGACCGTTGACATTTACAGCAGAGAAATGGTATTACCCCATATAGGTTAATTATGACTATATTATGCCGACGCCAATCGGCTTTGGGCAGGAGGCAATCGCAGCGGAGGAAATGCGAACAAAGGATGAAGCCAGCCGAGCAGGTTGCCTCATAGCAAGCGAGCCCTTCGCGATGGTCCCCGCGGCAGGATGCGCTGGTGCCAACGCGACGGCGGCCGGGGCTGACCTTCTAGACTTCATTAACCGCTGCAGTTTCGCGACCTCTCCCGAGCAGATTCTTGAAGTCTTCCGCGAAGCGGCCGAAAAGCTGGGCTACGATCGTCTTGCCCTTTTTCCAGTGACACCGCAGGCACGGCGAACCTTGGGATATTCGGAGCCGATGCCGGCGGCAACCGCAAACGTGCCGGAAGAATGGATTCACCATTATTTTGCAAATAGCTACGAGATCGTCGACCCTGTACTGCTGCGCGCTCCGCTGCTGGATGGTCCGGTGATCTGGGACGAACTGGCTCGCGAAGCCCCGCTGACGCCCAAGCAGCGCAGAGTGATGGCCGAGAGCCGCGACGCGGGGCTCCTCAATGGCGTCACCCTTCCCTTGCACGGCTCGTGCGGGGAAACGTACATCATCAGCCTCGCAACCGACGGTCCGCGTCCGCCAGATCCGGCCAATCTTGCCAAGCTGCAGATCCTGGCGATCCAGTTTCTCGCCGCCTACGCCCGCGCATGCCGACGCTGTGCCGGAGAACTGCCCCAAATCCGGCTCACCGACCGCGAACGGGAGTGCCTGACCTGGACGGCGCGGGGAAAAAGCGCCTGGAGCATCGGCAAGATCATTGATGTTTCCGAGCATACGGTGAATTTCCATCTGAAGCGAGGGATGGCCAAACTGGGCGCCTCGAACCGGATGCAAGCCGTCGTCGCGGCCCTGCGGCTGGGCCTGATCCTGCCGTAGCCGTGGCGATCCCGAAGCAAACGCCATTTTCCGTCGTCAGCCAGCGGAGACCACAGAGACATGCCCTGGAAACCGGTTGACCCCGCCCGGGCCGAGCGGGAACGGATGCGCCGCCAAGCCGTAGCCGCTGCGCGACCGCGCAATTGCAACCGACTATACAAGACGGCAGCTTGGCTGCGCTCGCGGCGGGAGAAGCTGGACACCGACCCGATCTGCGAGTTTTGCTGCGAGGCGGCGGCAACAGAGGTCGACCACATCAATGGCGACGCCTCCGACAACAGGTGGGAGAATCTGCGCAGTGCCTGCAAACCCTGTCACTCGGCGCGAACGATGCGCGACCATGTTCGCGGGCGCCGTCGCGCAAGGCTCGCCGACATTCCGTCCGGCCAGTAACCTCACCCCTGCACTGCAGCCAGCACAGGATTTTCTGCTTCTTCTCTGAGTTTTGCATCGAGGCCCGCGGGGAAGGGCACCGGCCCGCCCGCGTGACCAAGATCGACCCAGACCAGAACCGCTTCGCTGGTGGCGAAGCAGATTCCCTCCTTGAACAGGCCCTGGCCGAACGTCACGGACGTGCGGCCGACCCTTTCCACCCGAGTGCCGATCAGCACTTCCCCCGGATAGTGCGCCTGGGCAAGAAACGCCACCGTCAGCTTGACGATCACCCACCCGGCCGTTTCGCCAGCGGTCGAGCCGGGCCACAGGCGCTCGGCGAATTCGACGCGACCCGTCTCGCAGTAGGTCGCGGTCGCCACGTTGTTGATATGCCGGTAGCGGTCCACATCGGAAAAGCGCACGGTGTCGCGGGTCCAGAAGACATACGTCCCGGCGTCCGTCCGACCGCCGCTGCCGCCAACCCTGTCCGTCATCTCAGACTGTTCCTTTCCGTGGAGCGCGAGTCCTTGCCGACACTCCTGAATCCGTGTCCGCCCTAAGGACCCCTATCGTGAAACTTCTGCTTAACGCCGGGCCGCTCGCCTGCCCAGAGGCTTCCGAGCGATCCTGCGATCTTGCTGGCCGGCGACGCCAGCGCTAAGACCCATTATCTGGCTTGGCGTAGAAAGAATAGGCCGTTGAGAATGCCGAACCTGGGTCCATACGATCAGTATCTGTTCGCCCTGCTCGTCCTTCTGGGAACGACGCTGGCCATGCTGCTTCTCCTGTGGGCAACCCAGCGCTCGCCGTATTGCGCGGTCATCAAGAGGTTTCACGGGGTCGCCCAGAACTTCATGAGCGTCATCAGCGTTCTGTTCGCTCTGAATATCGCCTTCCTGGCCCATGACACCTGGACGGCCCACGACCGGGCGCTCGATACCGTCTTCATAGAAGCGGGCAGTCTGCGCACCATCCTGGATCTTTCCAACAGTCTGCCGCTGGAAGCACGGCGGCAGGTCCGCGGCGGCGTTGCCGAGTACATTACGCTGACGGTGCGCGACGAATGGCCGAAGCTGGCGCAGCGCGAAAGCAGCGAGGCGGCCGCCCGCCAACTGGATGACCTGGTTACACTGCTGGCGAGCAGCCGCGTCGCGGAAGCGGGGCCGACGGTCCAATCCATGCTCCTTCATGAGGTGACGGCGGTCCGCAACAGCCGCGACTTGCGCGTGGCACTCAGCCAGACCCATGTCAATCCGTTGAAATGGCTCGGAATGGCATTCCTGGGTCTGCTGACGATGATTTCGATTGCGATGGTGCACGTCGATCTGCCAAGGGCAGAGGCGCTTGCCGTCGTCCTGTTCGCCGCCGCCGCCGCCCCGACCGCGGCGATCATCCTGGTTCACGGCAACCCGTTCCAGGAGCCGGCGGCGGTTCCTTCTGCCCCGATCGCCGCGGTCCTCACTCTGGCGGCGTCGGGCGTTTGAACGTCCGACCGGACCTTCTCCGCCAATCGGCCCATCAGACGCGACCGGGGCTGGCCCGCTAGCCGTCGAGCCGGCCGCTGCTGGGAAAGCCGCGCGGCACGGTGTGGCCGACCTGGCCCCGCTTTCCGGTGTAAGGCCGAAGGTCGGCTTCCTTGCGAATTCCCCGGCCACCCCGCCAGATCAGGCCCTGCGCGGCCACAAATGTCTTCACGTCGGCCAGCCGGGCATCGCGATAGCGCTGCAGCAGGACGCCGCGGCCCTTGGCCATTACCGGCAGTTCGGCCAAGGGAAAGATTAGCAGCCTCCGGTTGCTGCCGACCACAGCCACCCGGTCGTCTTGCAGATCGATCGGACGCAGGACGGCCGCCTGCTCGTTCTCGCCGACGAGCAAGACCGCCTTGCCGGATCGGGTCTGCCCGAGCACCTCATCCTCCTCAACCGCGAAGCCGCGGCCGGCGTCGGACGCGATCAGCAAGCGGCCCCCCGGGCGGTGGACGCGCATCGCCTGCGCCTCGAATGGCGGCGGCAGGTCGATCAGCAGCCTCAGCGGTTCTCCGAAGCCGCGTCCCGCCGGCAGCCGGTCACAGGAAAGGGTATAGATCCGCCCTTGCCCGCCCAGCAGCAGAAGCTTGTCGGTGGTCACCGCGTGCAACAGAAAGCGCGCTCCGTCGCCATCCTTGTAACGGACGGCGCGGGCCCCGTCCTCGTCGAGATGCTCGCTGACAGCCCGCAGCCAGCCCTTGTCAGAGCACACGATGGTCACCGGCTGAGCTGCGGAACGACTCAGACGCGGCAACCCCGACACTGCCTCGGGGGCGCCCGCGATGGTCGTCCGGCGGCGACCGAGCGGCGTCTGCCCGCCAAATTGGTCCGCGATCGCCGCCACCTCGTCGCTGACCCGTCGCCACTGCAAGGACTCATCGCCGATCAGCGCGTCCAGCGCTGATCGCTCCGCGAGCAGACCGTCGCGCTCGCTGATCAGGGTGATCTCCTCCAGCTTGCGCAACTGGCGCAACCGCATATTCAGCACGGCATCGGCCTGCACGTCGTTGATCTCGAAGCGGGCCATCAAGGCCGTCTTCGGATCGTCCTCCTCGCGGACGATGCGGATGACCTCGTCGAGGTTCAGGTGAACGATCAGGAATCCGGCCAGCAGTTCCAGCCGCTGCCCGATCTTGCCGAGCCGATGCCGGCTCCGCCGGCGCAGCACCTCGCGACGGTGAGAAAGCCAGGACTGCAGGAGTTGCTTCAGATCAAGCACGCGCGGCGTCGTGCCTTCGATCAGGACGTTAAGATTGACGCCGACGCGGACCTCAAGCTCCGTCATCCGGAACAGTTCGGCCATGATCGCCCCGGCATCCACCGGACGGCCGCGCGGCTTCAATACCAGGCGAACCACGTCGGTGGACTCATCGCGAATATCGGCGAGAAACGGCAGCTTGCGCTCCGTCAGCAGCTCGGCAAGCCGCTCGATCAGCTTGGCCTTCTGCACCTGCCAGGGGATCTCGGAGACCACGATCACCGTTCCGTCCGGCGTCTTTTCCATCCCCCAGCGGGCGCGCAGCCGCAGGCTGCCCCGGCCGGTGCGGTAGACCTCCGTGCGCGTTGCGAGGTCCTCGACCAGCACGCCGCCGGTCGGAAAGTCAGGCCCCGGCAGGAGTGCCACGAGGTCGGCGACACTCGCCTGCGGGTATTCGATCAGATAGCGCGCCGCGGCACAGATTTCGGCGACGTTGTGGGGGGGGATGCTGGTGGCCATTCCGACCGCGATTCCGGAGGCACCGTTCGCCAGCAGGTTCGGAAAAGCGGCGGGGAGAACTACCGGCTCTTCGTCCTCGCCATCGTAGGTGGCGCGAAAATCGACGGCGTCCTCATCGATGCCGTCGAGCAGGGCCTCAGCGACGGCGGTTAGTCGCGCCTCGGTGTAGCGCATCGCCGCCGGTCCGTCGCCATCGATATTGCCGAAGTTGCCCTGGCCTTCGACCAGCGGCCAGCGAACCGCAAACTCTTGCGCAAGGCGGACCAGCGCCTCGTAGACGGCAACGTCGCCATGGGGGTGGTAGCGGCCGATGACGTCGCCGACGACCCGCGCGCACTTCTTGAAACCGGACTGCGGATCAAGGCGAAGCTGCCGCATCGCCCACAGCAGGCGGCGGTGCACCGGCTTGAGGCCGTCGCGGGCATCGGGCAGCGAGCGGCCGACGATCGTCGGGACGGCATAGGTCAGATACCGCTCGGTGATGGCGTCGACCAGCGGCACGTCGTCGATGCCGCGGTCCGGTCCGGCGGGTGGAGAAGCACTGCGCATCTTCTATCCTCTGCGGGCAGGGCCATCGCTATGGCCAGCAAACGCTCGCATCACCGTCGCCGGCAACCGCTCACGCGCCGCTGGCGCCTCCCCGCCCTGCTCGCGGTAGACGTAGCGGCTGAGGAAATGCCCCGTCAACGTCAGCCCGGCCGCAATGTCGGAAGCGGCGGCGCCGGCGGTGGGATCAACCAGAAAGGCGGGCAGCACCAGCAGCCGTTGGCGCCAGGCGGCACCGGCCCCGGCAGACACGGCCCGCCCCGTGCGCGGCGAAACGAACGCAAGATCGTGCGTGGTACCCGTCAACGCGCACGACGCGAGATCAAGGCCAAATCCGAGGTCCGCCAGCAGTGACGCTTCCCAGCGGACGTAGGTGACCGGCCAGGAGGGATCGTGCGCTAACGCGCGCAGCAGGGTAAGCAGGTTTTTATACTGGGCCGGCAAGGGCTCGCGCTCGGGCAAGGCCGTGTCGAGCACGGCGCAGGCAGCGACCAGGGCGGCAAGGCGGGCTGCGTCCTCGAGCGTCGAGGTGGCCGGCGCTGCCGCCAGTTCGCAGGTGAAGGCCCCCAGTTGCTCGGAAAGGCGCCCCCGCCACTGGCAACGGACCTTGTTGCCCGGCTGCAGCATCCCCCGCGCCCGCCGGCTGGCTCCACCACGGACCAAGCCGGTGTGGCGACCGTGATCCTGGGTCAGCAGTGAGGCAACGACAGCCGT
>DAIQPV010000133.1:0-8089 GCA_036787145.1 Rhodospirillales bacterium | reverse complement strand
GTGCGGTGAATGGTCACCGAACCGGAATGATTGCCCTGCGAGGTGCCGAAGTTGGCATACTGCACCGCCTTCTCGCCGACCTCGCGGGCCTCGCGCTGGTCGACATCGGAGACGCAGCCGAGGAAGGAGCGCTGCAGGTAGCCGAAGGTGTCGCCGCGCACCCGGGTGATGTTGGAGTTCGACTTGATGTGGTCGGTGAGCAGGTCGGCCAGCGCGCCGGTGCCGGAAAGCTGCACATTGCCGTGCGCATCCTTCTCCACGTTCTTGGCGAGCTTGGTGGCGATCGGTTGTCCGGTCTCGTCGTGGACGCCCTCCGAGACGGCGACGATGCAGCGGCCGTACTTGTTGTAGACCTCGCGCACGTCCTTGACGAACTCATCGAGGCTGAACACCCGCTCCGGAATGTAGATCAGGTGGGGGCCATCGTCCTCGAACTTGCGGCCGAGCGCCGAGGCGGCGGTCAGGAAGCCGGCGTGCCGGCCCATGACCACGGCGACATAGACGCCGGGCAAGGCGCGGTTGTCCAGGTTTGCGCCGGCAAACGCGAGGGCCACGAAGCGCGCCGCCGAGGGGAAGCCGGGCGTGTGGTCGTTGATCACCAGGTCGTTGTCGATGGTTTTCGGGATGTGGACGCAGGTCAGCGGATAGTCCGCGGCGCGCGCCTGATCGTGCAGGATGCGCGCGGTGTCCGAGGAGTCGTTGCCGCCAATGTAGAAGAAGGTCTCGATGCCGTGCGCCCGCAGCACCTTGAAGATCTCGGCGCAGTACTTTTCGTCCGGCTTGTCGCGGGTCGAGCCGAGACCGGAGGTGGGGGTGTTGCCGACCATCTCGAGGTTGTGGGTGGTCTCGCGGGTCAGGTCGAGGAAATCCTCGTTGATGATGCCGCGCACGCCGTGATAGGCGCCGTAAACCCGCTCGACGGTTGGAATCTTGCGCGATTCGATCACCGCGCCGACCATCGACTCGTTGATCACCGCCGTCGGGCCGCCGCCTTGAGCGACGAGAACCTTGCCGTGCAGCATGTTGTGTTCCGCTCCCCTCTCCCTGTTTGTCCACAGGAGACCATCGGTGCGCGAAGGCGCGAGCCCGGCCGCCTGATTTTTCCGGCCGGACGGTAGCATGGCGGCGGCGCGGCGCGAAAGGGCGAAAAGCCCGGAGCCTGCCCGGAGCCGGCATCGCCGGGCGGGTCCCTTGGAAGAACGTCCACCCCCCGTTTCCCAATCCTTGATTTTCGGACCGCCGACGGCTACTTGCATGCGGCTACTTGCACGCGGCGATGACCCCATCGTCTAGAGGCCTAGGACACCACCCTTTCAAGGTGGTAACACGGGTTCGAATCCCGTTGGGGTCGCCAATACGTTCAACAAGTCAGCTCGCCCCACGGGCCTGAAATGGGTAAGGGGTACGGCAAGAATACGGGATTGTGGGGGTAGATGACGGACCTCCCGGGGCTTGGCGCGAGGCCTGGACGCACACTGCCCGGAGGTCCCTGATAGCCTGTCAATACGCACGGCGGCGGCCGAGCTGGTGCGGAGCCAGCCGGGATCGCTGACCGCGGCGGAGTGGTTCGGCGCGCTGATCGCGGCATCCTGGCGTGGCACGCACGTGCTTCCAGTGGCCTGCCCTCCTGCCACGAGATTGCCTCACTCTCGGGGGTCAGTTACCCGGAACGCGCCAGCAAAAGTGGGGAACAACATATGATAAGTGTTCAATTCGGCAAATGCCAGTCATGGTTGGTGCTGGCGAGCCGGTCGGTCGCCGCCGCAGCGCTCTGCTTCGTGTTTGGCTTCTCCGCCAGGGCTCAGGATGTGTCTGGAGGTCGATGGATCGACCTGACCCACCCGTTCAACGCCGAGACGGTCTACTGGCCAACGGCGAAAACCTTCGAGAAGGAGACCGTCTTCGCCGGCCATACCGACGGCGGCTACTACTATACAGCCTTCAATTTCGCGGCTGCCGAGCATGGCGGCACCCATCTCGACGCCCCCATCCATTTCGCCGAAGGCGCGCTGACGGCGGATCAGCTGCCGGTGGATCAGTTGATCGGGCCGGGCATTGTCATCGACGTGACGCAGCCGGCAGCAGAGGACGTGGATTACCTTGTGAAGCCCTCAGATATCGAGGCTCATGAGCGCGCGCACGGGCGCATTCCGGAAGGCGCGATCGTGCTGATCAACACCGGGCGCGCCCGCCTGTACCCCGATCGAGAGAAGTACATGGGCACAGCCGAGCGTGGTCAGGAAGCCGTAGCCAAGCTTCACTTCCCGGGCCTGTCGAAGGAGGGCGCCGAACTCCTCATCACGCGCGACATCGGCGCGGTCGGCATCGACACGCCGTCGATCGACTACGGACAGTCCAAGACCTTCGATGCGCACGTCACGCTGATGACCAGGAACATCCCGGCCTTCGAGAACGTCGCCGACATGTCGGAGCTGCCGACCGTCGGCGCCACCATTATCGCCCTGCCGATGAAGATCGAGGGCGGCTCAGGAGGGCCGCTCCGCATCATCGCACACCTGCCGGGTGGCTGAGCGCAGCGTCGCCGAGCAGCGCCGGAGCCCCGGCGGCGGTCTGCGCCCCGCTCTCACGCTGCACCGGCCCCCTCGGTCCGCTCGCGCGGACAAGCTCGATGGCTGGGGCGAGGCGCTGTTCGACAGCGTCTTCGGTTCGGTGGACAGATACTCCGCCTACGCCCTCTCAGTGACACGGCAACAGGGGAGGCGAGCTTCGCGTTATCCCGATCGCTGTTCGCTAACGCTTGCCGGCAGCGGCACTGCCCGCAGGCTCTGGTGCGCGAGATGTTCGAGCAACGCCGGAAGCACCGACAGGATGACCGGGTCGGTCGACCGCGACAAGGGTGACGGACGGTCGTGGAGCAGCAGGATTTCGCCGGGCTCAAGCCGCTTCAGCAGGCGGCACAGCACGGCCGCCGGATCATTGCTGACGCCGTCGTAGCCGCGCCTCGACCACGACGCCAGCCGGAGTCCGGTCCGCGCAAGCACAGGGTCGAGGAGGGGGCTGCGCAACCCCATCGGGGCGCGAAAGTACCGCGGCGGCCGTCCGCTGAGTTCGGTCAGGACGCGTTGTGCCGCGGTGAGGTCGCGGTAGAGCGTGCCGATCCCGTAGCAGGCGAAAAAGTTCGAGTGGCGGTAGCTGTGGTTCTCGACCGTATGCCCGCGGCGGATGATCTCGCGGACAAGAGCGGGATGATCGGCGGCTCGCGTGCCCACGCAGAAAAAGCTGGCGCGGGCGCCATAGCGGTCAAGCACATCGAGGATCGCCGGCGTTAGGATCGCATCCGGCCCGTCATCGAAGGTCAGCGCCACTTCGCGTCGGCGCGTCGCACTGTCCGGCAGGCGCGACAGATTGGCGCCAAGCCCACGGCTCTGCGGCACGGATCCGAACACCAGCAGCAGAGAATGGTTGGCGATGAGGATCACCGCGACCCAGAGCAGCAGCTCTGGGTCCGCCGCCGCCGCGGAAATACCGATGACGTGCAGCGCGATCGACAACCGGACCAGCAGCGTCGGCGACCAGCGCTGCGGAGGGCTGCTCATGGACAGGGGGCAAACGGATCGAGGTCGAGCAGCAGCTGCCAAAGGCTCCTCCACGTCTGCCAGTCATGGCCACCCTCGGCGCTGACCACCCTGCCAGCGGGAAGACGCTGGGCGAGCAACCTGCTTGCGGCAACAAACCGATCGCTCCTGCCGCAGCCGAGGAAGGTTTGCCGGAGAACCAGCGAGTCCGCCGCCAGCGCTTTCAGCCACGCGATGAACTGCCGCTCCCGATCGCCACAGGTCGCCTCAGCCTCCCACCGGTCGAGACCGCCGGCCCGCGTCACTTCGGTGATGACTCCGGTTGTCGCCAGAAATGGAGACAGCAGCAGCGCCCCCTCCACCGCGTGCCTGCGGGCGCGCAGGAAGCTCAGTGCACCGAACCCGCCCAGCGAGATTCCGGCCAGCCAGAAGCGTGAATGGCCCCGGCTTCGAAGGGGTGCGAGCACGTCGTTCTCGAGGGTCTCGACCAGAGTGTCGTCCAGATAGTAGCCGACGTGCGCCCGGACCGGAACGGCCGACACTGGTCGTTTGAGCGCGGCGACAAATCCCTGCTCGAAAAAATCTTCCGGCCGGATGTTGGCGCCCGGCAGCAAGATCAGGGTGACGGCGCCAGCCTGTGCAGGCGTTGCCGGATCGTAGAGGAATTCCATCGGCATCCGATCACTCATGGCGGAGCACTTCGCCGCCGGTTCCTGACGGCGTGTGCTCATCAGCAGGCGGCACAAAGGCGGCCGCCAGGAACAGGCTGAGCGAGGCGCCGATGGCGACCGTCATACCGATTTCGTAGAGCACCGGTATCGACGACATCGCGAGTGTCCCGAACCCCATGATCGTACAGAGACTGGCGACGATGAGCGACAGCCCCGTCTGCGCGCGCTCGCCGTCATCGTCCCGGCGTTCGAGAAACAAGCAATAGTTCGACCCCACGCCGACCACCAGCAGCAGGCCCACGAGGTTGAACATGGAGAGCCCGTGGCCGAGCATGACAATGATCGCCGCCGTCATCACGACGGCGCCGGCGAGCGGAAACAGGAGGCGGACGACGCGGCCTGCCGAGCGCAGGCGGATCAGCAGCAGGGCGACCAGCGCCACGGCGCCGAGGAGAGCCTGCACCCCGGCTTCCTGGCGGTAGTTCCTGTAAAGCCCGTTCGCACCGTCCTTGAGATTGACGAGCACGGTATCCGGCGGCGCACCATCGTGGATCGCGCTTTCGAGCCGCGCCCGGTCGGCGACGCCACGCAGCGGCAGGTAAGCGGACCACCCGTCGCCGCCGGGCAGCAGCAGAATGTCGAGTTGGAGCGAGAGCGCCGTTCCATCCAGACTGTGCCGTGTCAACGGCTCCATCGTCCGGGAGGCCACGACGTCCTGCAGGAACGGCTCGAAAAGCGCCGACTGGAACGGCAACCCGACAAGCGCCAGCCCGAGATTATGACGCAGCGTCTCCGCATCCGGCAGGCTCTGCTGACGCTTGAGCTGCGACTGGCGGCTTGGGAGCAGAAGGGACGGAGCACTGAACCCTGAGAGGACGCCGTCAGCCACCTGGCGGCGCAGCACTTCGACCACGCGTTCGCTCCGCCGCAACGCCTCCTCCTGATCGGTCGCCGTCACGACGATGATGTCGCTGACGTCGGGGGCGCCGAGATCGCGCCGCAGTGCCTGATCGAGCTCGATCTGCTTCGGCGGCAGGGGGCTGAGCGAGGCGAGCGAATCGTCCCATAACGTGTGCCGGTTCGCGATCAGCACACCGGCTGCGATGGCGATCAGCACGGCCGAAAGGGGACGAAGCCGGCGCATCGCCCGCCCCGGTCCGATCAGCCGCGCAAGGCTGGTCATCTGGCGTGCGGCGACCACTGAGCGCGGCAACAACGCCGGAAGAAACCACGACGTCACCCCGAAAGCGGCGATAAGGCCGACGATCGAGAAGATCCCCAGCTCGGCAAGCCCGGGGAAGCTCGAAAACACGAGCGGGCTGAAGCCGACGGCGGATGTCAGGACGCCGAGACGCAGGACGGGTGCGATGCGCCGCAGGGTGAGTGCCGGAGACCCTCCCGCAGGCGTCTGCATGATCAGATAAACCGCGTAATCGACAGCTTCGCCGACCAGCGTGGCGCCAAAACCGAGCGTCGTGCCGGCGATCGCGCCGAAGCCGAGGCTGACGGCAGCCGCACCGGCAAGCCCGGCGGTGACCGCCGGCGCCAGTGCGAGGCTGAGGAACAGCAGTGATCGACGCGCCAGCAGGAGAACGAAGCTGACTGCAAGCAAGGCTGCCAGCGACAGGCGCCAGGCGTCCGCCTCGATCCGGTCCCGTGTCTCCACCGAGAAAACGGCAGGACCCGCCATCAGCAGACGCATCGTGTCTGCGCCCCCAGCGTCCTTCCGGGCTGTGTCGAAGGCCGCCCTGATCAAAGTCAGGATCGCATCCTGGGCATCGATATCGGAGCCGCGCGCCCGGGTCTGAACCATCAGCAGGGCGCGCTCGCCGGTACTCGAAAACCAGACGCCGTGGCGAACCTGTGCGCCGCCTGCGGCCTGCATCAGGGGCTCCAGCAGGCGCAGCATCTCACCGGTCGGATCCGCGCCGATCATCCCCTTGCTCAGCAGGCCGATGGACGACGCCAGCAACCCGAGATCGGCGGCCAGCGCCCGGTGCAGACCCTCGGGCGAGAACAACTCGGCAGAGACCGCAGGGCTCAGCAGGTATCTGTTGCGCCACAGGAACTCCCGGTCTGCCTGGCTTTCGTGCGGACCGTTAAGGACGTCGAGGACGTCCGGCGAGTCGGACAGCGACCGGGCCAGCGCCCGGCTTGCCGTCGCCAGCTCGGCCGGAGGTGCTCCTTCCAGCCCGATCAGGATCAGGCGGGAGACGGCCCCATCGCGCAACTGGTCGACCAGCACCCTCTCTTCGGCGGATGGCGTGCGCGGCAAGAAGGCGGACATATCGACCGCGATCGGCGTGCGGACGACGATGAACCCGCAGGCGAGCACGAAACCAAGCCACAAGAGGAGAGCCCGTCGCTGACCGGCGGTCACGGCCCGTCCTGAATCACGGTCATGACGGCGCGATCGCCGTCGGCCTGCTCGATGGCGATGGATTGGATCGTCCCACCGCTCCCCTCGATGCGGATCGTGCGCACAACCTTCTGAATTTGCTCGCTCCAGGGAACGAGCCCGACGCTCCAGCCTGCGGAGTCGCCTTCGACCGACACGTCGAAGAGGCGCGACAGGGTGGCGCCATCGCCGGCCAGCGTCGCGCGGACGCTTTCAACCAGCGCCTCGACCTCCGGGTGCTCGCTCAAGTCAAGCGTCTGGCGCTGTGCAAGCGACGATGTCGAGGCACCGCCCTGCTCGGCATCCCGCTCGATGGTCAGTCGCTCGCGCTCCACCAGCAGCCGTTCGCGCGACGGAGACAGGGTCGTCTTCTCGAGCCGGTCCGGGGGCGTGAAGGCGAGCGTTCCCGACAGGTCGAGCGGCTGATCCAGGGCGCTCAGATATCGCCGCTCGGTGAATCGGGCCGTCCGGTGTTCGGTGTGGGCGAGGCTCGCCATCAGGGAATCGAGCGTCCAGGGGGAGCTCTGGATGTCGTCGGCGTCGGCTGCGGGCAGGCTCGCCCAGAACGCCGCGGCGACGAGACAGAGTGCCGGCAGGCATCGCTGCCGCCATCTCATGCTAGTGCCAGAAGTCATAGAAATTGAACCAGTTGTAGGGTGCATCGCGGCACCCCTGCTCGATGCGGGTAGAAAAGCGACGCACGGCTGCCAGCATAGCCTCGCTCCGCTGCTCGCGCGTCACCGTGGTGAAATCCGCCAGAGGCTCGAAGCAAACATCGTATCGTCGCCCGCCTCGATAGACGCCCATCATCAGCACGACCGGACGCCGGAGGCTCGCCGCGACGCGAAACGGCCCGAGCGGAAAGGCGGCTGGCGCGCCGAGGAAGGGCATGCGGACGGAGTCTTCCCCCTGCAACATGCGGTCGGCAAGCAGGCCGACGAACTCGCCCCGATCCAGCCGCTCCGCAACCTCGATCATCGCCTCCGAGCGGCCGAGCGAGATGATTCCAGCGCTCAATCGGGGGTTGATCGCATCAAGCACGCTGCTGATTTTGCGGGCGTTTTCCTCATACATCGCCATGCTGACGACGAGCCCCGGCAGGCGGCGGCCGATCGTACGGATGATTTCGAAGCTGCCGAGGTGCGCTCCGAACAGCAGGCAGCCTTCGCCGCGAGCGGCCAGCTCGCACAAGATCTCGTCACCGAAAACCTGGATATCGAACTCCGTGTGGCGATCGCTGAGCAGAAACACCCGGTCGAGCAGGACTGCCGCGAAGGTGTGATAATGATGGAATAACTCCCGCGGGCCCGGCGAGCGTTGCAGCACACGGCGGAGATAGCCGCGCGAGGCGGCGCGCGCCACCGGTGACGCCGCGATGAAGTAGACGCAGATCGGATACAGCAGCAGGCGCGCGAGGGGTCTTCCGCACTTGCGAGCGATCCACACGATCACCTGAATGATCGAAACCGAGCCACGCTCCGGGC
>DAIQPV010000132.1:0-8171 GCA_036787145.1 Rhodospirillales bacterium | reverse complement strand
CCCCCGATACCCCGACGGATGTCAAGCGGCCGACCGAGTACGACATCTTCAACGGCTTCCTTCGCCACGTGCAGACCCTCGGGCAATTCCGCGGTGTCGGCGAGGCGACCGTGGTCCGCCTGGATTACGACAAGTCGTCGTTGTTCACCGGCGACGAAGTGAGCACGGCCGCCCGGGACCGGACCGTCTACGCCGGCGGCTACCAGCTGGGCTACGAATTCATGCCGCAGTACGAGGTCTACGTTCGGGCGCAAGGCAACCGCCGGGACTACGACGACCGCCAGCAGGTGGGCGGCGAGCGCGTCGAGCGCTCATCCGACGGCTTCACCGCCGTGACCGGCGTCGCCCTCGATCTGGGCGGGGTGTTCTTCGGTGACGTCTACGCCGGTTACTTGGCGCAATATTTCGGCAGCGATTTCAATGACGTCAGCGGATTCACCGCCGGTGGCACGCTGACCTGGAACGTCACCACGCTGACCACCCTGAACGCGCGCGCTTCCCGGACCATCGAGGATACGACCCAGGCCGGTTCTCCCGCGATCCTGCGGACGTCGGGCGGCCTCTCTGCCGATCACGAACTCCTCCGCAATCTGATCCTGACCGCGGCAGTGACGATTACCAATGACGACTACGAGGATTCAAACCGTAACGACTACTATTACGTCGGCGGGGTGGGTGCGCGCTACCTGATGAACCGCTACGTTTACGGATCCCTCGGCTACCAGTTGATCCGCCGGACGACCGACGGCAGCGACTCCACCGCCAACAGTTTCTGGCAGAATCTTGTCAGGGTTGGTATCACAGCACAGCTTTAGGCGGCTGGACGCTGGAAGGGACTGACCGGGGCGGCGCGGGAAAGACAGGGGCGGCGAGGCGACAGCAGGAAGCCGTCATCGGTTCACGCCACACAGGCGACAACCTGGGGCACTGCGGAGTGCCCCAGCCGATAAGGACTTACGGGAGACGGGGGACAGCGCGGCTTGATGCCGGTCATACTGTCAACGGCCCGGGAGAGGGCAAGAGTAGGGGTGACGACATGAGTGTGGAGCGGATGAGCCGGCGTGAAGCCTTGAAAGGCGGCGCTGTCGGACTGTTGGTTGCCCTGCCGCTGGCATGGGCATCGACCGGGGGAGCGAGGGCCGCATCACCGACCCCGACCCCGGACAGCATTTCGGCCTACACGCTGGGCTCCGGAGACAAGGTCCGGGTGACCGTCTTCGGCCATGAGGACCTCTCGGGGGAATTCGAGGTCGATGGATCCGGCAACATCTCCCTGCCCCTGATCCGCAACGTCAAGGCGGAGGGTCTGACCGTCCGGCAACTGGAACAGTCCATTACCGAGCGCCTCTCCCCTGACTACCTGATCAATCCGAGCGTCAGCGTCGAGGTCCTGAACTACCGGCCGTTTTACATTTACGGCGAGGTGACCAAACCCGGAAGCTACCCGTTCGTCAACGGCATGACGGTGGTCAACGCCGTCGCGATGGCAGGGGGCTTTACCTATCGGGCGCGCACCGGCAGCGTGAGAATCGTCCGCGCTGGTGATCCGCAGCGGAAGGCGATCGATGCCGACAAGGATACGCCGGTGCTGCCGGGCGACATTATCGAAGTTCCGGAGCGTTATTTCTAACGTGCCGCACGGCGTCGGCCTGTTTCCGCTTCCGGCATACGCCAAATTGCCATGTCCGCAGATCCTCTGACGAACGCCGCCCGGGACCGCGGCCGCTTGCGTTACGCGTGGGCGGTCCTTGGTCGATGGCTCCGCGCGGCGGGTCCCGCGATCGCTGAGCGGGGCAGGACGGTGAGTGGCACCGCTCAGCGGCGCGCCGATGGCGAGGGCAAACGGCGGCTCGTCGCCGCTCCCGTCGGGCTGGCTGCGGTGGTGCTCATGGGCCTCGGGTTGCCGAGGCTCATCGGCGTGCTGGTTTCCGCCGACGGCGAGCCGGTGCTGCGCAAGCTTCAGGAACAACAGCCGGTCACCGCTGAAGAGTTGACCACGCTGATCGAAGCTCAGCAGAGCGCCGCTTTCTGGCTTTCCGATGGGCGAATTCTGACCGATCTCGGACTGGGCGCACTGCTGTTATCCGAGAGCCAGCGGCGCGGGGATCCGGCCGCCCGAACGGCTCTCTTGCAGGCGATCGAGGCGCTCGAGGAAGGGGTTGCGCGAGCCCCGGCCAGCCCCTATGCGTGGTCGCGGCTGGCTTACGCGCGTGCGCTGGCGGAGGGATGGTCGCCGCGTGCGCTGGCGGCGCTGCGCCTCGCCCTGATCACGGCGCCCTACGAGCCGCGGTTGCTCTGGTCGCGGCTGCGCATGGCCTTTCTCGCCTGGCCGCAGATGGCGAGCGAGGACCGCGAGGTGGTCTATCAGCAGGTTCGCTGGGCCTGGCAGGCCAATCCGAAAGAGCTCGCCCAGCTTGCCGTGGAAGCCCAGCAGCTCAATCTGGTGCGCGCCGCGCTGGCACGGATGCCCGAAGAGACGCTGGCGTTCGAGGAGCTGGTCAAGGCGAAGCGCTGACCGCGTCATGCGGCGGCCGCCGCTCACCCCGCCATCCGGCGATCCCCCGCCGCTCACCATGCATCTGCGGGTCGGCGGCTGCTCCAGCACTGAGCACACGCCGCCCCCATCAGCAGCATATAGGTGGCGGTCACCGCGGGGATCTGCAGGCTGAAATCGATGGTCGCGTGCAGCGAGACCATGACGGTTGCAGCGAGGCCGACGCAGGGATAGACGATGTCGCGTCGCCGTCGGCGGATGCCAAGCACGCAGGTCACGGCAAAGCCGGCAACCACCGCGAACAGCGCGATTGCCGCCACCCACCCAAGCTCCAGCACGTTTTCCAGGTAGGTGTTGTGGGCCATGTTGAAGTGCCCGTCGATGTCGCTCGTGCGATAGAAGCGGAACGCTTCCTCGAAGGTGCCGAACCCCGTGCCCAACGCGCCGGCGTCGTCGATCGCTTCCAGCGTGCGCGCATACACCAGGGGCCGTTCCTCAAGCTCCAGCGAGGTCTGGAGCATCCTGTCGATCAGGCCATTTCCGCCCGTCACCAGGACGACAACCAGGCCGGCCGCGCAAAGGCCGCCGAATCCGATCGCCAGCATACGGCCGGCGGCCCGGCTGGAGGCGGCGGCGAGCAACAGGACCAGCATGCCGGCGCTGACGCTGGCAAAACCGCCGCGCGAATGGGTCAGCACCAGGGCGGTGAGAAGGGCCAGCCAGGCTATGAGCAGCGGCCAGCCGCGCGAGACAATGGCATCCAGCAGGCGGGTGAAGCGATCCCGGCGGGATGTGGTCCCGGTGCTCTGCGTCACCTGCACCAGGATCAGGCCGGTGGCACAAAGCAGTCCCAGGCCAGCGTAAGTCGCATACGAATTGCGGTTCACAAAGGTACTGGTCAAATCCCCGAAATAGCCCGGCTTGCGGAAGAACAGAATCGTTTCGGATCCGGAGAGGTAAACGAGCAGGCCGTAGGCGGCGTAAACCAGGCCGGCGTAGGTGATGGCCAAAAACACCTGACGCGCCCGGGCCGCCTTGCGGCAATATTGCAGCGAGATCCAGAAGACGCCGGCATAGGTCAGCAAGCGGACCAGGCCGGAAAGGCTCTCGAAAGGATTGAGAGAGATGGAGCCGTCAAGATCGCTCTGCAGCGCTTCGGCAGTCGAGGTCCACAGCGGATGATGCCACCGGTCCGGAGTCCAGGACAAGGTTTGCAGGACAATCCAGAGCACCGCCACCCCAAACGGCACGACGAGCCACCAGATCCCGCTGAAGCCGATGGCCGCGTCCTGCCGGCCCAGGGTGACGCGGACACTCCAGGCAGCGAGGATGGCGCCCATGCCCGAGGCCATGAGAGCCCAGCTCCATTGGTAGACGGTGCCGAGCGGCAAGGGCAGCAGCACGACAAGGCTGACGGTGGCCCAGAAGAGGAGCGGATCGTCTCTTCTCGTAGCAACGGCCATGCGGCGTTCCTCTTGCCAACGCCGTCGCCTGCGGACGGCGGCATGGCGCCCGCCCAACCTACCCATTCGAGCTATAGCGCCACCGATTCCGCAACTTTGCTAATCTGCGGCGAATTCTTTTGCAAGCAGAACTATGGACTTAAGGCCCGTCCTGCGGCGCCGGACGGGGAGCTGTCGGCAAAACGACACGGGCGCGGAGTCCTCCCTCCGGTCGGTTGACCAGAACGACGCTGCCGCCATGAGCCGCAACGGCCGCCCGGACCACCGCCAATCCGAGACCCGTCCCGCCGGAGTCGCGGCTCCGCGACCCCTCGAGCCGGAAAAACGGCTCAAAAACCCGCTCTTTTTCCGCTTCGGCGATGCCCGGTCCGTCGTCGTCGATCGTCACCGCATGCTCCGCCTCGCCCGCCGTCAAGGCGACCCTGGCGCGCTTGCCGTAGCCGACGGCATTCTCCACCAGATTTGCGAATGCCCGACGGAGCGCCATCGGCCGGCCGGCAAAGGCGGCATGCGACGGCCCTTCATAGGTTGCGTCACCGCCGGCATCCGCCGCCGCCTCGCAGATCGTCTGAAGCAGCACGGCAAGATCGAGCGTCGCCGCGCGTTCCTCCGCCGACTCATCGCGGGCAAAGGAAAGCGTGGCATCGATCATCGAGCGCATTTCCTCGAGATCGCCGATGAACTTGAGTTGTTCGTTGCCATCCTCGATCAGTTCGGCGCGCAGCCGGAGCCGGGTCAGCGGCGTCCGGAGATCGTGAGAGATGGCGGCAAGCATCTGCGTCCGGCCGCGGACGAAGGCGCGCAGCCGCTCCTGCATGCCGTTGAACGCCATCGCTGCCTTGCGCACCTCCAGCGGCCCCTGGTCAGGCAGCGGCGGAGAGTCCACGTCGCGGCCGAGCCGGTCCGCCGCGTCTGCAAACATTGCGAGCGGCTGAAGCGCCCGGCGGACGGCCCAGACCGAGACCGCGAGAACCACCGCGGTTGAAGCGAGCAGCACCAAAAAGTAGGGCGTTGCCCAGAATCGCGGAAAGCTCGCGATCGGCGCCGCGAAGTTCAGCCAGGAGCCGTCGTCGAGCCCGAGCGAGCCGATCAGGAAGCGCATCTCCGGTACCCCCGGCTGCCGGCCTGAAGGCGGGATCCACGCCGGGCCCCGGTGGCGCGGGGGTCCGCCGTCCTCATCCTCTGCGGCGGCGGGTGGCAGCGGCGGCCGGGACTTCAACGCGAGGCGGAGTCCCTCTGCCGTCTCGTCGCCCAGCGCCGCGCGGAACGCGCTGCGCAACACCGGCCCCTCCCGCCCGGCGTCGTCGTCATCGGCGGCAACGAACGACTGTTGCGACCAGAACAGCCGCAGGCCAGGCTGGCGCATGGCGCGAACCAGCCGGCGCCTCGCCCCCGGCTCGGCCACTTCGAGCGCCTCCGCCGCTGTCGCCACATGCTGGGCAATCTGCTGGGCGCGCCCCTGCATCATCACGTCGCGCCGGTCTCCGGAGTAGACCGCGAGTCCGACGAGATTCGAGGCGAGGACGCCAAGCAGCAGAACCAGCAGGGTCCGGCCGAGCAGGGATTGTGGCCACAGGGATCCTGGCCTAAAGGATCCTGGCCTAAAGGATCCTGGCCACAGGGATCGCACCCATCCGGGCCAGCGCGCGGATTGCCGCCACCAGCCGGCCATCAGGCGCGCTCCACCCGTGCGGCGAACAGGTATCCGCCGCCACGAACGGTCTTGATCAGGGCGGGCTCGCGCGGATCGCTCTCGATCTTGCGGCGCAGACGGCTGACCTGAACGTCGATCGCCCGGTCGAACGGCTGCGCGTCGCGGCCGCGGGCGAAGTCGAGGAGCTGCTCGCGGCTCAGCACGCGCTGCGGATGCTGGATGAACGTCGCAAGCAGGGTGAATTCGCCGCCGGACAGGGGCACGAGCACGCCGTCGGGGGAGATCAGCTCGCGCTTGTCCAGGTCGAACTGCCAGCCGGCGAAGCGCACCGGCGCTTCCGTTGCCCCGGCGTCGCCGGTTCCCCGGCTGGGGACGCCGCCGTTGGCTCCGCCGCTACCCGGGCCGGTTCGGCGCAGCACGGCACGGATCCGCGCCAGCAGCTCGCGCGGATTGAACGGCTTGGCAAGATAGTCGTCGGCGCCCATCTCCAGACCGACGATCCGGTCGATTTCCTCGCCCATCGCGGTGAGCATGACCACCGGCACGCGGGAGTCGGCCCGCAGCCGCCGGCACAGCGCAAGCCCGTCCTCGCCCGGCAGCATCAGGTCGAGGACGATCAGATCGATCGCTTGATCCTCAAGAGCCCGGCGCATGTCGCGGCCGTCGACGGCGACGCTGACGCGAAAGCCGTGCTTGCGCAGAAACCGCGCAAGCAGGTCGCGGATTTCGCGGTCGTCGTCCACGATCAGCAGGTGTGGAGATGCGTCCATTCCCACCAGTATAGCGAGAGCTTCCGGCGACGCGGCGGCATTTCGGTAACAGTTCATTGCCCACGGCAGTGCTGTAACAGTCTGTTACACAGAGGCGGACCAGCCGAAATGGTCCGGCAACATCGCGCGTCTACCTTTGTCCTTGCGACACGGGCGGTTGGCCCACATCGAACCGGATAAGGAGATTGGAGATGAACGGACGCCAGAAGATCTACGGAGCGCTGGCGGTGCTGACCGCTGTCGGCCTCGCCGTCGGCACCGGCCTGCCGGCGGCGGCGCAAGGCCGCGGCGGACCGGGCATGGGACCTGGCACCGGACCGGGGCCGGGCATGGGGCCCGGGGGCGGCGCCTGCATGATGATGCTCGATTGGTACGACGAGGACGGCGACGGGAAGATCACCCTGGAGGAGTTCCGCAGCGGCCATGAAGAGCGGTTCGTCGAGATGGACAGCAACGGCGACGGCAAGGTGACCATCGAGGAGTTCGAGGCGGCGCCAAAGCCGAACCGGCAGGCGCGCCTGCAGCGGATGTTCCAGCGGTTGGATACCAACGCAGACGGTACGCTGAGCCGCGAGGAGCTTGCGGCCCGTTCCGAGGCCCGCTTCCAGAGCATGGACACGAACGGCGACAAGGTGATCACCGCCGACGAACTGCAGCAGGCGATGCCGGCCGGCCGCGGTGCGGGCAAGGGGCCGGGGGCCACAACGCCTGCCACGCCGCAGTAACGCGGCTGTAACGCGGGCAGGAACCAAGGAGACGAGCGACGGCACCCCTGCCGTCGCTCCCTCTTCCGCCGCTCCCTCCTCCGCCGCCCCCTCCTCCGGCCAGGCGGGGACAAAGATCAGCGGCGCCTTTTTCCGCTATCCACCCCGCCGCAGATCGGACACGGTCTTGCGGGTGCTGATCCTCTCGGGATCGCAGACGAGATGGAGGACGGCAGCGCACCCGCTCGCCGCCGCGCGCCGAAAGGCCGAAGCGAACTGGTCGGTCTGCTCGACCCGTTCGCCGTAGACGCCCCAGCCCCGCGCCAGGCCGGCGAAGTCCGGATGGCCGAGCGGCGTGCCCAGCACCCGGCCAGGATAGCGGCGCTCCTGGTGCATGCGGATGGTGCCGTACATGGCGTTGTCGAAAACCAGGATGATCGGCGAAGCACCGGTCAGACGGCCAGTCGCCACCTCCTGTCCGGTCATGCCGAAGCCGCCGTCGCCGACGCACCCCACCACCATGCGTTGCGGGTGGCGAAGCTTCGCCGCGATCGCCGCCGGCACGGCATAGCCCATGGCGCCGTTGGTCGCGCCGAGCAGCCGGCGCGCGCCGCCGAACCGCAGGAACCGCTGCGGCCAGCCGGAGAAGTTGCCGGCATCGACGGTGAGAATGGCATCATCCGGAAGCAGGTCCTGCAGGTCTCGCATGACATGGCCGAGATCGAGCAGGCCCCCTTCCGGACGAGGCGCGCTGTCGGCCAGGTAATCGGCATGCGCCGCTTGCGTCCACGCTCCCCAGTGCGCACCGTGAAACGCCACCAGCCGGCGCGCTGCCCGGGCGAACGCCGGAATGCCCGCTTCGATCGCCAGCGCGGCGGCAAACACCCGCCCCAGCTCCGACGGGTCGGGGTGAACCTGGACCAGCTCCGGGCCTCCCCGCGGCTCTCCGACCAGCTGTTCTCCGACCGGCAGCAGCGTGTAGCCTTGCGAGGTCGCTTCGCCGAGCCGCGAGCCGATGGCGACGAGCAGGTCTGCCTGGCGCAGCCGGGCCACCAGGGCGGGATTGGCGCCGATGCCGAGATCTCC
>DAIQPV010000131.1:0-8177 GCA_036787145.1 Rhodospirillales bacterium | reverse complement strand
TGCGCCAGTGCTTCGGCTTGCTCGGGATAACGACAGGTTGCGATAACGGTCCACCCGTCGGCCGCGTACTGCTTGGCGAACTCCAGCCCGATTCCGCGGCTCGCACCGGTGACGAGGCAGGTGGGCATTCGACTCTTCACTCCCACGTTCAGCCGGCGCCACGCCATGCTACCGGAGCCTGCAGCAACTATAGGCGGCGCAGGCGGACGGGCAAGCCGCGAACTTGATCCCGGTTCATCATCAAGACGCAGTGGGATACGGTACCGAGGCGAAAAGGCGTTGTCTCTCTGCGCGTTCAGTCTTATGAGTGAACATTGAGCGGGGGGCCGTCGTTGGGCGGCGTTTTCAGCGGCCGCCTGGATCGTCAGGCAACGACCTCGCGAGAATTGTCAGATTACTGGAAACGGGCCGGGTAGACACCATGCTGCATCGTTGCAACAATGCATCTGGATTGGCGGTTTTGATGCTCGTTCTTCTCACCGGCTGCAGCAGTTCCGACGACTGGTCGAAGCCGAGTTCGGAGAACCAGGGGTATCAGTGGCGCGGCGAGGGCGACCCCGGCAACTTCGGCTCCGCGTATGGGTTCTGCCGGTCGGCCCTCGGCGAGGAGACACTGGGGCAGCGCCTGGAAGGCGGGGCCGGTCCGGTGACCAATCCGCCGGGGAGCCCGCTGGGAATTCCCGGCTATGCGCGAAATACGCAGTCGTCTCCGGCGTATGCGGCAAACCGGCGGCAGTTCACCGATTGCATGGCGAGCCAGGGCTGGGTCGCGGCCGAGCCGCAGCCCAAGCCGGAAGCGGAGCCGGCGCCGAAACTGTTCTGAGCGCGAAGCGCAGAGTAGAGGATGTCCCCGCCTTGGGTGGCCCACCGCTTCAGCCACCCCATGGCGGGAGCCAAACTAACGAGTCTGCATTTGCTCGGCGAGGCTCATGTCGAGCGGCTCGAAACGGTCGCGTTCGGGAACGAACGCATACATTTTCCCCTCGTTCAACTCGAACCGCCAGCCGTGGATCCGAAGGCGATTGTCTTCAATGCGCTCGTTGATCCACGGAAAAGAGAGAAGATTGGCGAGAGAAGTCTTGATGGCTTCCTGCTCGAGGATCCGGAGCTGTTCGTTAAGCGGCTGATGCCTCGCGATGATAAGCGTTCGCCTCCGCGCCTCGTCGCTGATCTGCATCCAGTTGTGAATAAACGTGTGTTCGCGGTCGATTACGGGATCGCCGGTCAGCAGCGCCCTGATCCCGCCGCAACCGGAATGGCCCAGGACGATGACGTGCTCCACCTCGAGGGAGACGACGGCAAACTCGAGCGCTGCACTGGTACCGTGCGCGCTTTGATCGACCGAACACGGCGGCACGAGGTTTGCGACGTTGCGCACCATGAACAGCTCACCTGGCGCGGCATTGGTCAGAATGGCCGGATCCACGCGAGAATCTGAGCACGCCACCATCATGATCTTCGGCCGCTGCTTGAGCGCAAGCTGTTCGAAGAACTCTCTCTTCGGGCCAAACGTGTGGCGCTGGAACTGTAGGAACCCGTTTGTCAGCTTGCGCAGCGGCATGGCCCGCCCTCTCGTCGGGAATCGCCGGTCAAGCGCCGGCGCCGCTTCCTGTTAGCATGGCAGGTCCGGTTTCACAACGGCGAGCCCACCCCGGAGAACGCTTGCAATTGCGCAACTTATACAATATAACAACTAAATTGATAATACTTTTGCGTGCTTCTGACGGCGTCGCACCAGGGGAATGGACGGGGAATGGCGCGGGTTACCGTTCTGATAGATGTCGTTACGGCCGGTGGGCGGCGGCAATCCGGTTGCTGCCCGGATCTCTCGGCGGAGATGGATCGACGCATCCGGGGCGAGCGCAGAAAGCCGGCGGGGCATCTGGGCTGGCGCGAGGACTGGCTGTCCGGTCAGTCCGCCGACACCAGAGCCTACCGCTTCCGCTCATTTGCCGACAGACGAGCGCGGCAGGACCCGCAGGGGGCGGCCGCGTCGGCCGCCAGCCCGCAAACCGATTACGGTGACGCGGGACATGACGATCGGGGCGACTCCGGCATGGTCCCGGAGGACTGCGCCGAGGCCGCGGGGGAGGAGATTCTGATCCGCGTGGCCGATGGCGATGGCGATGGCGACGGATGCCGTGTGCGATGGCTGCATGTCAGGCTCTGAGATTCCCTGCTAGCGCGATTGGCGGGGTCGCTTTTCTTCCTCGTTTGAGATACTTTACACCCGAATGGGTTTTTTATTCGGGGCCGGACCATGAACAGCGCCGCGCGTGCCTTGCTGCGGCCCCTGGTGGCGCCGTTATGGCCCGCGTTCCGCGAGCTCATCGTGCTGTCCACCTTTGTCAATCTGCTGGCGCTGGGCGTGCCGATCTTCGTCATGCAGGTTTACGACCGGGTGGTGTTCCACGCCGGGCTTGCGACGCTGCAGGGCCTGGTGATCGGCATCGCCATCGTCCTCGCCTTCGACTGGGTTCTTCGGCAGGCCCGCGCGCGGATCCTGCAGCGCATTGCGCTGCGGGTCGACATCGCTGTCGGCAGGAGCCTGTTCGAGAAGCTGCTGGCGCTGCCGCTCGCCGCTTTGGAGAAGCAGCCGGCGGCGCACTGGCATTCGCTGTTCCGCGACGTGGACGTCGTCCGCAACAGCCTGTCCGGCGGCCCGGCGCTGATGTTCTGCGACGTCCCGTTTGCCACGTTCTTCATCATCCTGACGATGATGCTGGCGCCGCCGATCGGCTGGGTGCTGCTGGGTGCCCTGCCGCTGTTCGCTTTACTCGCCTGGCGTTCGGGCGCCGCAATGATCTCCTCCGGCCGCGCCGAACGGGACAGCGGGCTCGCCCGCGATCGGCTGATCGGCGAGCTGATTGCTGGCCGGGCGACCGTAAAGTCGCTTGCCCTTGACGATTGGGTCCGGCCGATCTGGGAAGAGCGCCACGCAGAGTGCATCGAGCGGGCGATCTGGCGCGGCGCCTATGCCGACGGCTACGCAAACGTTGCGACCACGCTGACCATGGCGACCACCGTCACCATGACGGCTCTTGGCGCGGCGGCGATCATAGACCAGCAGATGAGCATCGGGTCGTTGATCGCGGCCAGCATGCTGAGCGGCCGGGTGTTTGCCGTTCTGAACCAGGTCGTCGCCAGTTGGCGGGTCTGCGCGGCTTTTTCCCAGTCGCTGACCCGGCTCGGCCAACTGGCCGCACTCCCGGCAGAACGAGCGGCCAGCGGCGTCAGTCTGCCGCGGCCGAAGGGCGTGATCAGGCTCGAGGAGGTCCGCTTTGCTTACGATGAGGGCGGACCGGCAGTAATCGACGGCGTTTCGCTGACGGTTGAGCCGGGGGGAATCGTCGCCCTCATCGGCGCCAATGGGTGCGGCAAGAGTACGTTGATCAAGGTGTCACTTGGCTTGTACCGGCCGCTCTTCGGCCGCGTGCTGCTGGATGGCGCCGACATTTCCCAATTCACCCGGCGGGAGCTGGCCTGCTGGATGGGTTATGTCCCCCAGGAGTACGTTCTCTTCGCCGGCAGCATTCGCGACAACATTGCCCATCGAAGGGCCGATGCCGCCGACGAGGAGATCATCCGCGCGTCGGTTCTGGCCGGCGTCCACGCCGTTATCGTGACCTTGCCGGACGGGTACGCCACCGATGTCGGCGAAGCAGGGCGGCGACTGTCGGCGGGACAGCGCCAGCGGATCGCCATCGCGCGGGCTCTGCTGGGTGATCCGCCGGTGCTGCTGCTCGACGAGCCGACAACCGGGCTCGACGCCGGGAGCATCCTCGACCTGCGCGGCACCCTGACAAAGCTCGCGGCGGACAGGACGGTGGTGATCGCCACCCACAGCCCGCAATTGTTCCCCATGTGCCGCACGATCGTCGAAATGGAGCGGGGGCGCGTCGTATACGCGCTGCCGCCGGAGCAGGCGCTGCCGCTGATTCTGGGTCTGGGCCGACCGGCCGCCAAGAAGGCTGCCGCGACGGCTGCCCCCGCAGCGTCACGGGGGGCGCCACGAGGGGCGCCGAGCGGGGCGGCCGCGTGAGCCGGCTGGATGCTCTTCTGCTCAAACAACCACTGCCCACGTGGCGCGTTGCGGCTTGGCCGATCGTGGTCCTCATCAGCGCTCTGCTCGTCTGGTCGAGCATCGCCACCCTCGACCAGGTTGCCGTGGCCTCGGGCGAGGTCGTCCCGGAAGGCAAGGTCAAGGTGATTCAGCACCTGGAAGGCGGGATCGTTGAGCGGATCTTCGTCTCCGAGGGCGCGCACGTGCGCGAGGGCGATCCCCTGATCCGCCTCGATCTCGCAACGTCAGGTGTCAACCGCAACGAGTTGCTGGCGCGGCTGGACAATGCGCTCTTGCACCGGGCGCGGTTGCGGGCGCAAAGCGACGGAACGCCGTTCAGCCTGCCGCCGGAGGCCGCCGCCCGCCAGCCAAACGTGGCCGAGGCCGAGCGCCAGGCGTTCGTCGCCCGCTCGCGGGAGCTTGAGTCGAACTTCGGCGTGCTGCGCGAACAGGTGCGGCAGCGGGAACTGGAGGTGCAGGAGCTGGAGGCGAAGCGCAAGGCCGCAGCGAGCAACCTGGCGCTGGCCCGCGAGAGGCTGAAGATGTCGTTCTCGCTCTTGGAAGAGGGCCTGACCGCCCGGATGGAACACCTGCGGCTGGAATCGGAGACCCAGAGCCTGGAGGGCGAGATGCAGGCGCTGGGGCCGGCTCTGCCGCGCGCCCGCGCCGCCGTGGCCGAGGCGGCGCAGCGTCTCCGTGAAGTCGAGGATCGCTTTCGCCGGGAGGCACGGGACGAAGCGGGCGAAACCGAGCAGACAATCGCCCGTGTCCAGGAACTGCTGGCGCAGGCCACCGACCAGGGAGTTCGCGCCGAGATTAAAAGCCCGATCGACGGCGTGGTCAAAAAACTGCGCACCAACACCATCGGCGGCGTCGTGAGCCCCGGAGAGGCGATCATGGAGATCGTGCCGAGCAGTGACAAGCTGGTGATCGAGGCGCGGCTCAGCCCCCTCGACCGGGGCTATGTCAACCCGGGGCAGCCGGCGCGGGCAAAAATCTCCACGTATGATTTCGTCCGCTATGGGGCGTTGTCGGCAACGGTCACCCAGGTGGCCCCGGATGCGTCCACCGACACGAAGACCGGGACGCCCTATTTCGAGGTAATCGTCGAAACCGACAAGGCATGGCTCGGCGCCGAAGCGGGCAGCCTGCCGATAACCCCCGGCATGCAGGCGACGGTGGATATCCACACCGGGACGCGGACAGTGATGGACTATCTGCTCAAGCCGGTCCTCAAGCTGCGCGACGAAGCCTTCCGCGAGCGCTGACGATGGGCTGGACGGCCACCGCCGGCCACAACGAAGCCGCTATTCAATCCACCAGGTGGCGAGAAACAGTGCGCCGCCGACGAGGCCGCCGACCAGGGTGCCGTTGATGCGGACATACTGCAGGTCCCGCCCGACCGCCGCTTCCAGCCGGTCGGCGAGCGTCGTCGTCTCCCAGCCGCGCATCACGTCGGCGAAGAAACCGCCGATGCTGCCGCGCCAGGGCCGGACCAGCCCGCGCAGCACCCAGATCAGCCGGCGCTCGAGACGCTTGCGCAGACCTTCGTCCTCGCCCAGCCGGAGCGCAAAGCGCTGCGCCGCATCGGCAATCACCCGGCGGATGTGCGAATCGCGGTCGGCGACATCCTCGATAACCAGCCGCCGCAGTTCTTCCGTGGCGCGATCCAGCGCCTCGCTGAGTTGCTCGGATCCGAGCATGTCCCGCTTGATCGCCTCGATCCGGCGCTGATAGCGCGGCGAGCCGCGAACATCCTCGATCAGCTGGACCACCAGGCCATCGAAGGCGCGCCGCGCCCCGGAATCGGCGGGGGCCATTTCCGCCAGCAGGAGCATCGCCTGCTGCGCGGCCAGCTTGCCGAGGCCGCGATCGATCGCCTTCGGCACCCACCAGGCAGTGCGATCCTCGACCATCTGTTCGAGCTGACCGGGATTCTCGAGGATCCAGTCGTGCGCCCGCCCGAGCATGCCGTCGAACAGCTCCTGGTGGCGGCCGCTGTCGTACATCGCCTGCAGACCGACGGCGAACAGGGCGGCTAGATCGACACTGGAGATGCCACGCACCGCAACGCGACGGACGAAGCTGCCCAGCTCGTGCTCGGGGACAGCGGAGACGATCGCCACCAGGGCCTGGGCGGAGCGGTCGGCGACCAGTGCCGCGTGCTCCGGCGCCGCCAGCCAGCGGGCGAACAGGCCGGTGAGGTCGGCCTGACGGAGCCGCGCGGCGACCGTTGACGGCTCCAGGAAGTGCTTCTCGACGAAGCGCGCCAGCCCGCGGGCGAGGCGTTCCTGGTTGTTTGGAATGACGCCGGTGTGCGGGATCGGCAAGCCCAGCGGCCGGCGGAACAGCGCGGTGACGGCGAACCAGTCGGCGACGCCGCCGGCGACCCCGGCTTCGGCGACGCGCCGCGCGAACAGGGTCCAGAAGTCGGGCTGCGGATTGAAGAACGTGAGGGCGAACAGCGCCACCGCGATCACCAGCAGGCCGGTGGCTATCAGCCGCTGACGCGAAGCGTCGCGGTCGTCGCGGTCAGCAGGTGATGACAAGGAGACTCTCCCTTGCGACGGTGCCCTCGCCGGCAATGTAGGGCCAGACTGTCGCTGCGCAATTCCCCCGGTGAAAGACGGTCGTGAAAGACGGCTCCCCGGCCGGCGCAACCGGCCCATGCAGGGACAACGAATCGGCGGGGCCGACGGCCTCGCTAGAATAGCGCAATCTCAAAGCCGGCGAACGGTCAGCCCCACGGCCAGCGAGAGCAGCCAACGGGCGTTTGCGTTCGATGACACACACCGGCGCGCGTCTATCCAGGAGGGCGGTCGGCAAGGGCAGGGTCTATTGCCAAATAGAGGAAAAAAAACATATTATAAGGCTGTGAGTCCTACAACGTTTTCTGCG
This sequence comes from Rhodospirillales bacterium, assembly GCA_036787145.1. GTDB lineage: Bacteria > Pseudomonadota > Alphaproteobacteria > Rhodospirillales > Defluviicoccaceae > Defluviicoccus. The sequence continues at coordinate 1,216 of DAIQPV010000131.1, read as the reverse complement.
GCAGACGGAGCACACTGAGCGGAAGAAGGGCCAATGGTCATGGAGTTCGACGAACTGGAATGGGTGCGCGAGGTGATCGACCGCTGGCTTTCGGAAAACGCAATCCAGCTCGCGCTGGTCGCGGCCGCGCTGCTGGCGTTCGCCAGCCTGTTTACCTCAAACTGACACCCCGCCTCGGTGGACGAGTACGCTGTCGCGATGGCACGATGTTCGCTTGCCTTAGCGCAGCGTTCCCGGGCTGTCTCCGGCTTTTCGCGCAAGGGCGGTCTGCGGGCCGGGATGAGGACCGTGGAGACGATCGACAACCGCATCGGCACGCTTGATCCGCCCCCCGCCGCGTTGCCGGGTTTGCTTCATCCGCTACGCGAATCCCTGATCAACGAACTTCATGCCAGGCCGTTCGAGCCCCTGGAACCGCCGGTGCGCGGGTCTCACCTTGCCGTCGTCACCGGAGAAAGCCTTGAGACGGCGCAGGAGCAACGCCTCCACTTCGTCCGCCTGTGCGCCCGCTATGACGTTGCACCGCCCGCCGAGGATGCCAAGCATTTCGTCCAGGACCTGGGGCCGTTTCGCGTCCGGTGGGAGCGCCACACCGAATTTTTCACCTATACGTTCTTTCGCAGCGAGCGTTTCGCCGCGCCCTTTGCGGATCCCGTGCTCAACCTCGTTCCCGGCGACTGGCTGCAGGTTCTGCCGGGAAAGGTACTGATCGCCGCCCACGTGGCGCTGGAGGACCGGGGCGCGCCGGAGCGCGACACCGAGACGCTGTCCCGCCTGTTCAATCACCACAGCCTGATCGGCTGTCGCATCGCCGGCGGCAACGCCATGATGTGGAGCGATCTCCGGGCCGACGAACAGGGGTTCTGCCGGTTTCTGATCCGCGATAACGGCCTGCACCACCGGCAGGCGGGACGCTCCGTCCAGCGGCTGCTCGAAATCCACACCTACAGCACCATGGCGCTGCTCGCCCTGCCTCCGGCGCAGGAGGCCATCCCCAAGCTCGGCCAGGCCGAGGCGACCCTCTCGGAGATCACCCGCTCTCTCGGCATCGTCCGCGATCTGGCCGACGAACGCGCCCTGCTGGCCGAGATCACTGCGCTGGCCGGCGAGGTCGAGTGCCTGCAGGCGGCGACGGGCTATCGGTTCAGCGCGTCGCGCGCCTACTACCAGCTGGTGCTCGCCCGGCTCACTGAACTTCGCGAGCAGCACGTCAACG
>DAIQPV010000130.1:0-8210 GCA_036787145.1 Rhodospirillales bacterium | reverse complement strand
CTTATAAAGGTCAGGCAGATTGTTCGCTCCCGCAGCTTTGCGGATCGCCGCCGCGTCCGCTTCCGACAGGGCGGCAGTGTCGGACGGCGGCGACGTTGCGGCGCCGACCGCCGCGACCGGCCCGCAAAGGATCAGCGTCAGGAGGGGAAGGCGGGCAAGGAGAGACTGATGCAAGGCACGCATGTCCAAGGCTGACGTCAAGATGGGGCCCGATCTTCCGAGGGGGCGCGAGCGGTCGGAACGAACGGCCACCTTATAAACCGGCGGCCGCCGGTTTATAAGGTCTGGGAATCGCCTTATCCTCTCCTGATTGGGTTGGAAGGTCGCCGGCGGCCGGTACCCGTTTCGCCCTGTAAAGGGTGCGAGCGCGGCGGCAACCGCACTGTTCTCTCCGCCGGCATCGGTACGGCGCTCGAAATGCCGTCCCGCTTGTCAAAAAGGGCCACCGAAGCGCTGGAATCGCTTCCGGTTTCGAGTAAACTCGGCGCTCCCTTCATGACCCTTGGGGGAAACCCAGAAATGTCAAACGACCTGCAGAGCCGAACCGAACAACGTGCCCGGCAGATTTGGGAGCGAGAAGGCCGGCCGGACGGACGTGCGGAAGAGCACTGGCGTTTGGCCGCAGAGGAGATTTCGCGCGAGGATGAGAAGGCCGCGGAGGAAGCCGCGGCGAAGGAGAAGGCGGCCGAGGAGGCCGCGGCGAAGGAGAAGGCGGCGGAGGAAGCCGCGGCGAAGAAGAAGGCAGCGGAGGAGGCCGCGGCGAAGGAGAAGGCGGCGGAGGAAGCCGCGGCGAAGAAGAAGGCGGCGGAGGAAGCCGCGGCGAAGGAGAAGGCAGCGGAGGAGGCCGCGGCGAAGAAGAAGGCGGCGGAGGAGGCCGCGGCGAAGGAGAAGGCGGCGGAGGAAGCCGCGGCGAAGGAGAAGGCAGCGGAGGAGGCTGCGGCGAAGGAGAAAGCGGCGGAGGAGGCTGCGGCTAAGAAGAAGGCGGCGGAGGACGCCGCGGCGAAGAAGAAGGCCGCCGCGGAGGCTGCGGCGAAGGAGTCGGCCGCGAAAAAGAAGCCGGCGGCAAAGGCCGTCAGCCCCCAGGCCAAGAAGCCGTCAACGAAAAAGAAAGGGTGAGTTCTTCCGCGCAATCCAAGTAGACTACCGCCGCTGAAGGCTCGCTCCCACCCGCCTGATCGGCTGGGGGGCAGCGAGCAGCGCGCCGTCGAGAGGGCATCCCAGCCAAGCAGACTCTCGCGTCTCGACGATTCAATCACGTTTTCGATAACAGCAAGATGGCACGGGACGGGTCAGGACATGGCAAAAGACAAATTAGAAGCCGAGATCGACAAAGTTGTTTATGCCGATCATGCCGATCCCTTCTCGGTCCTCGGGATGCACAAGGAGCAGTTAGACGGCTCCGAGAAGCTGGTCGTCCGCGCCTTTTTGCCACAGGCCCGCAAGGTGGGGGTTGTCGACAGCGCGACCGACCAGGTCGTCGCGGACCTGCCGCAGATCCGCGAGCAGGGTTTTTTCGCCGGCCCGATTGCCGGGCGGCAGAAGGCGTTCCGCTATCGGCTGAGGCTGCTTCCGTACGGCAGCGACAACTCCTACGACATCGAGGACCCGTATCGCTTCGGCCCCATCCTCGGCGAGCTCGACATCCATCTCCTGGTCGAGGGCACCCACCTTCGCGCCTTCGAGAAGCTGGGCGCGCATACCATGACCGTCGACGGTGTTGCCGGCACCGGCTTCGCCCTCTGGGCTCCGAACGCGCGCAAGGTCAGTGTCGTTGGCGACTTCAATGGCTGGGATGGCCGGCGTCATCCCATGCGCTGCCGCTTCGAGTGCGGCGTCTGGGAGATTTTCATGCCGGGCGTTCACGCCGGAGAGATCTATAAGTATGAGCTGAAGGATCGCTTCGGCAACCGGCTGGCGGAAAAAGCCGATCCGTTCGCGCTGGAAGCGGAAAATCCCCCCAAGACCGGGTCGGTCGTTCCCGATCCCACCGAATACGCATGGGAGGACGGGGACTGGATGCGGTCGCGCGGGCACCATAACGACCGCGATGCGCCGGTTTCCATCTACGAGGTTCATCTGGGGTCGTGGAAGCGCAAGCCGGAAGAGGGCAACCGCTACCTGACGTACCGCGAGCTCGCCGACGATCTCGTGTCCTACGTGAAGAGCCTCGGGTTTACCCACATCGAGCTGATGCCGGTGCATGAGTATCCGTTCGACGGCTCCTGGGGATATCAGCCGGTCGGCCTGTTCGCGCCGACGAGCCGCTACGGCAAGCCCAACGACCTTAAGTATTTCATCGATGTCTGCCATCGCGAAGGGCTGGGCGTTCTGATCGACTGGGTCGCCGGCCACTTTCCCACCGACCCGCACGGTCTCGCCTATTTCGACGGCACGCACCTTTACGAGCATTCCGATCCGCGCAAGGGCAAGCACATGGATTGGGATACGCTGATCTTCAATTACGGCCGGCGCGAGGTCAGCAACTTCCTGCTCTCCAACGCGCTCTACTGGATGGAAGAATTCCACGTCGACGGGCTGCGGGTCGATGCCGTCGCCTCGATGCTCTATCTCGACTACAGCCGCAAGGAAGGCGAGTGGATCCCCAACATGTTCGGCGGCCGCGAGAACCTTGAGGCCATCGATTTCATCAAGCGCATGAACGAACTGGTCTACGGCCATCATGAAGGGGTGATGACCGTCGCAGAAGAGTCCACGTCCTGGCCGATGGTTTCCCGCCCCACGTATCTGGGCGGGCTCGGATTCGGCTACAAATGGAACATGGGCTGGATGAACGACACCTTGCGCTACATGTGCAAGGATCCCATCCATCGCCGCTATCATCATAATCTCCTGACCTTCGGCCTCCTCTACGCGTTTACCGAAAACTTCATCCTGCCCATCTCCCACGATGAAGTGGTGCACGGCAAAGGCTCCCTGCTCAGCAAGATGCCGGGGGACGGCTGGCAGAAGTTCGCCAACCTGCGCTGCTATTTCGCCTTCATGTGGACGATGTCCGGCAAGAAGCTGCTGTTCATGGGCTGTGAGTTCGGTCAGGGAGACGAGTGGAACCACAACAAGAGCCTGGATTGGCACCTGCTGGACTTTCCCCTGCAGAAGGGGGCCCAGTCCCTGGTGCGCGATCTCAACCATCTCTACCGGACGCAACCGGCCCTTTATGAAACCGACTGCGCCGGCGAGGGGTTTCAATGGATCGATTGCCACGACAGTGACAACAGCATCATCTCGTACGTGCGCATCGCCCGCGATCCGGACGACTTGGTGGTGGTGGTCTGCAACTTCACGCCGGTCGTCCGCAAAGGGTATCGCCTGGGGGTTCCGACGGGCGGACCTTATGCGGAGCTCGTGAACACCGATGCCGAGTGCTACGGCGGCTCCGGCGTGGGAAATGCCGGCCGGGTCGAGGCGGAGATGCACGAAGCGCATGGCCGGCCGTACTCGCTGGTGCTGAACCTGCCGCCCTTGGCTGCCTTGGTGCTGAAGCCGCTCACTCCGATAAAGCAGGTTGAAGCGGGGCCGGCTGCTGAACTGGCTGCGCCGGAAGAAATCTCGACCCAGTCGAGCGAGGATGCAGGCGAGCAATGACACCGACGCGACGGGTCCAGCCGGGGAGTCCGTCGCCGCTCGGCGCGACCTGGGATGGCCGGGGGGTCAACTTCGCGTTGTTCTCGGAGCACGCGGAAAAGGTCGAGTTGTGCCTGTTCGAGCCCGGCGGCAAGCGCGAGACCGAGCGGCTGGTGCTGCCGGAATACACGAACCAGATCTGGCATGGCTACATCGCCGGTATTCACCCGGGGCAGTTGTACGGCTATCGCGTGCACGGCCCCTACGACCCCCGCAACGGCCATCGCTTCAACCCCAGCAAGCTGCTGATCGATCCCTATGCCACGGTGATCGAGGGCCCGCTGCAACTCTCCGACGCGCATTTCGGCTACCGCCGCGACGCGCCGCGCGGCGATCTGACGCCGGACAAGCGCGACAGCGCCCGGTTCACGCCGAAATGCCGGGTGGTCGAAGCCGGGTTCACCTGGGGAACCGAACGGCTGCCCAACACGCCGTGGTCGCACACCGTCGTCTACGAGCTGCACGTGAAGGGGTTCACGCAGCTGAATCCGGAGGTGCCGGAACGGCAGCGGGGAACCTTCGCCGGATTGGGCTCCCCCGCCGTTATCGATCATCTGGTGAAGCTGGGGGTGACGGCGGTCGAACTGCTGCCGATCCATCCGATCGCGGACGAACAGCACCTCGTGGTCAAGGGCCTGCGGAATTACTGGGGCTACAGCTCGATCAACTTCTTCGGCGCCGACGACCGCTTCATCGGCGGCGACCGGCTTCGCGAATTCCGCACGATGGTTGCCAACCTCCACGCCGCCGGCATCGAGGTGCTGCTCGACGTCGTCTATAACCACACGGCGGAAGGCAACGAGTTCGGTCCGACGCTGTCGTTTCGCGGTATCGACAATGCGTCGTATTACATGCTGGAGCCCGATCGGCGGAAATATACGGATGTGACCGGATGCGGCAATTCGCTGGATCTGCGCCACCCGCGCGTGCTGCAGATGGTGATGGACTCGCTGCGCTTCTGGGTCCAGGAGATGCACGTTGACGGCTTCCGCTTCGATCTGGCGACGACGCTGGCGCGCGAGACCCATGGTTACGACGGCGGCGCCGGCTTCCTCGATGCCGTGCTGCAGGACCCGGTGCTGTCGCGGGTCAAGATGATTGCCGAGCCCTGGGACATCGGCTATGGCGGCTATCAGGTCGGAAACTTCCCGCCGGGCTGGGCGGAGTGGAACGACCGCTTCCGCGACACCGCGCGGCGGTTCTGGCGGGGCGATACCCATGTCATTGGGGAGCTTGCGGGACGGATGACCGGCTCATCCGACCTGTTCCAGCGCGGCGGCCGCCGCCCCTGGTCCAGCATCAACTTCGTCACCGCCCACGACGGCTTTACGCTGAACGATCTCGTTTCGTACAACCGCAAGCACAACGACGCCAACGGCGAGAACAACCGCGACGGCACCGATAACAACCTCAGCTGGAACTGCGGCGTCGAAGGCACCAGCGACGACCGGGCGATCCAAGCCCTGCGCGACCAGCAGAAGCGGAATTTGCTGGCGACGTTGCTGCTGGCGCAGGGCACGCCGATGCTGACGGCAGGAGACGAGTTCGGCCGAACGCAGAATGGCAACAACAATGCCTATTGCCAGGACAACGAGGTCAGCTGGGTGAACTGGGGGGGGCGCACCGCCGATGATCAGGCGCTCACTCAATTCGTCCGTCTGCTCCTGCAGCTTCGCCGCAAACATCCGGTGTTCCGGCGCAGCAAGTTCCTGACCGGCAAGCCGGTGGGCGGGACCGGGATCAAGGACGTCATGTGGCTGACCCCCCAGGGCCGCGAGATGGGCACGGCCGACTGGACGTCGTCCCAGGCCCGGACGTTGGGTGCCGTTCTCTTCGCGGCAAAGCAGCCGACGACGACCAGCGTCGAGGATGATCTGTTCTTACTGATCATGAACGCGGATCCAGCCGCCGTCTCGTTTAAGCTGCCGTCTGCGCAACTCCACGGCCGTTGGCGGCTGATTTTTGATACCGCCCGCCCCGATCAGATGGCCGGCGAGATCAGTCACCCTGTCGATAAACCCTATAATGTGGCGGCACGTTCGTGTGTCCTCTTGCACGACGCTTGAGATCCCGGCGTTCCCGCCCTGGAGGAAAGTTCCACGATGAGCAATGGCGCCAGCCTTGAGAGGTTGACGGAGCTCGCCGGAATCGAAACCGAATACTGGGACATCTGGGGCAACCACCATAAGCTGGGCGACGCCAACCAGCGCAGCATTCTCGCGGCCCTGGGTTTGCCGGCCGGCGACGGGGAGCAGATCGCGGCCTCGACGGACCGGCTGCTCGCATCGACATGGCGCCGCTGGCTGCCGCCGGTGGTGGTCGCCTACGAGAACGAAGCCGCCGAACTGCCGCTCTCGCTGCCGGCGGAGCGCGCCGAGTGGCCGGTGGTCCTGCGGATCACCACCGAGGATGGTCAGGATCGCGAGCTGCTGTTTCGCCCGGCCGACGCGCCGGTGATCGAACGGCGCGGGGTCGAGGGCAAGGAGGTGAGGCGCTACCACGTCCCGCTCGGTTCAGACCTCCCGTGCGGCTACCATACTGCTTATGCCGAGGCGCGGCCAGAGGACGCGGTCTGTTTGATCGTTGCGCCGCGGCGTTGCTGGCTGCCGCCGGAACTGGATGCGGGCGGACGGACATGGGGGATCTCGGCGCAGCTCTACTCCCTGCGTCGCCCGGGCAACTGGGGCATCGGAGACTTCACCGACCTGCGCGAGCTGGTGGACGTTGCCGCCGATCTTGGCGCCACGGTCATCGGCCTCAATCCGTTGCACGCGCTGTTCCTGACGCGCCCGGAGGAGGCGAGTCCCTACTCGCCCTCCAGCCGGCTTTTCCTCAACCCGCTCTATATCGACGTCGAGGCCATCGAGGAGTTCGCCGCGTGCGGCGAGGCGCAGGAAGCCTTGCGTGCGCACGAGAGTGAGTTGCGGAGCTGCCGGTCGGAGGGTTCCGTCGCCTACCGCCGGGTGAAGCCGGTCAAGCTTGCCGTTCTGGAGAAGGTCTATGCCTGCTTTGCCCGTTCGGCGCCGACGGCGCGGCGGGCGGACTTCGAACAATTTCGCGCAGAGCATGGCGAGGCTTTGCGCCGGCATGCCCTGTTCGAGGCCCTGTGTGAGGACCACGACGGCAAGCCGTGGCAGCGGTGGCCGGAGCCTTTGCGCCGTCCCGGCAATCCTGCCGTCAGCGAATTCGGCCGTCGACACGCGGCACGGGTCGAATTCTTCGAGTTTCTGCAATGGCAGGCCGATCGCCAGTTGGCTGCGGCCCAGGCCCGCGCGCTGGAGCGCGGCCTTTCGGTGGGCATCTACCGCGATCTCGCCGTCGGCGCCGACCGCAGCGGGGCCGACGCCTGGTCCGATCAGGAGGTGATCGTGCAGGAGGCCAAGGTCGGTTGCCCCCCCGACCCGTTCAACATGCTGGGCCAGGATTGGGGAATTCCGCCGCTGCACCCGCTGGCCATGCGGGCCCAGCGGTATGCCCCGTTTATCGCCATGCTGCGGGCCAACATGCGCCACGCCGGCGGCCTGCGCATCGACCATGTCATGGGGTTGATGCACCTGTTCTGGATCCCGATGGACGGCACGCCCGCCGACGGCGCCTACGTCAAGTACCCGTTTGACGAATTGCTGGCGATCGTGGCCCTGGAAAGCCAGCGGCATCGCTGCTTGGTCGTCGGCGAGGATCTGGGCACCGTGCCCGAGGGCTTCCGCGAGAAGATGGCGGCGGCGAAGGTGCTGTCCTATCGCGTCCTCTACTTCGAGAAGGACGCCGACCGTTTCCGGCGGCCGGACGAATACCCGGATCTGGCGCTGGCGTGCGTGACAACCCATGACCTCGCGACGCTGGAGGGGTTCTGGACCAGCGCGGACATCGACCTGAAGCAGCGCTTGGCGCTCTATCCGTCCGACGATGCCGAGCGCGGCGAGCGCGGCGCGCGCCTCCACGACCGCTGGTTGCTGTTGCAGGCGCTGGGCGGCCAGGGGCTGTTGCCGAACGGCATGGATCCCAACAACATCGACGGCTATGCGATGACGCCCCAGCTGATCGCGGCGTTGCACGCCTATCTCGCCCGATCGAAGGCCAGCATCCTGCTGGTTCAGATCGACGATCTGATGCGCGAACGCGAACAGATCAACCTGCCGGGAACGGTGTTCGAGCGGCCGAACTGGCGCCGGCGGCTTTCGATGTGCGTCGACGAGCTGGCCATCGCGCCGGTGGTTCAGGCGCTGCGGCCGGAACTGACCGAGCGGTCCGCGGCCCGGTGAGCGGGGTCGGCGGTGCAAGTCCGCCGTTAGCCGGAACGGCCGCCCCGAACCCTCTTTTGCCGTCCGCTGCCGCTCGCCGGGCTTCGATCTCTGGCGCGAAAGCGTTCCGTTGGCCACGCTTCGTTAACCTCGGCGTGATCTAATCGTCGCCGTGCCGCAATGCTGTCGTCGGGACAGCGTTCGCTGGGGCGGAAGGACCGATTCATGCTCGCCACCTTTTGCAAGGCGCTCGCCGTTTGCCGGACACCGGAGCCTTTTCCGACCCGTGATCCGGTCCGCAGGCGGGGACGGTTCAGGCCGGTGGCT